>JAUWQS010000489.1 GCA_030610915.1 Pseudomonadota bacterium
CCTCCAACCCTGAATCTGAGTAGAACATAAATTGCCACGACTGCAGCGCTCAAAAGGAGGAAAGGAATGCATATTACGGCTGAAAGCATCAAGATTGGACATCCCGACATGGTAGCCGATACCATTGCGGCGAATATCATAGCTCAAATTCTGGATGAAGAGCATAAAATCGGGATGACCATAGATACCATGCCCCATTGCGGCATTGAGGTATTTTTAGGAAAGGGTTTCTGTCTCGTGGGTGGCGAGGTGGCCACAAGAATCTATATCAATATAGAGAAATGTGTGCGTGAGACCGTGCTGTCGCTTGGTTACAACAGCGCCTCTGTTGGACTTAACGGGGATGCCATGGGAATCTTTAACGCTATTGTCCCGCAGTCTCCTGACATCAACATCGGCACCAGGGCTGATCTGGGCAAGCACAAGGAGATTGGCGCCGGAGACCAGGGCATTATGTATGGATTTGCCATCGATGAGACACCTGAATTGCTGCCGCTTACCTATGTTCTGGTGAACAGGATGATGAGGGCGTTTGAAAACTGCGGAGATCCCATATTCGCTCCAGATGGCAAAGGACAGGTAACTGTAAACTATGTCGATGGTGTTCCCAAAAGGGTGACAAAGGTACTCATGTCCAACGCCATTGATTATCGTTACGCGTTGAACAGTTCAAAAGAGAACATCGAGGCGCAGGCCAGGGAAATTGCCCTCAGCAGCCTCGGTGAGTGGGTAGATAAGGAAACAGAATTCTTATTCAATCCTACCGGTGAGTGGCAGGCGGTTAATTCCTGCAGCGCTGCCGATTCAGGGATTACAGGCCGCAAGCTGGTTGTTCAATTCTATGGGGGATTCCCCGGTGCTCAGCTTGGCGGCGGCTCAGTAGTCAATAAGACACCGGAAAAGGTAGATTGTTCCGCGGCATTTGGCGCCCGTTATGTCGCCAAGAATATCGTGGCGGCAGGTCTGGCTTCCAAATGTTCGGTTCAATTGGCCTATGCCATAGGTGTTGCCAGACCCATGTCTATTCATATCGATACCTTCGGAACAGGTATTATTCCCGATAAAGAGATAGCCCTATCAGCCGTGGAAAAGATCTTTAATTTAACTCCGAGGTGGTTGATTAAACGTTTTGATCTCCTCAATGGAGATCTTTACAGAAAATTGCCCACGTCTCTTTTTATGGATGATTATCCATGGGAAAGAACCGATATGGTCGACGAACTGAAAAAAGTTGCGGGTATTAAAACGAAAAAGTAGGCACTTTTCATTTACCAGTTTACACTTTTTTTAACAGCATGTATTTTTTGCCTAATTCAGGATGCCGAAACTTGAAATTAGAAATCAGATAACGCATTTACATGCCTTTGTTTTTCCCAATTTCAAATTTCGAATTTCGCTGGTAAGATACAAAATCAACAAAATGTAAACTACTTTTGATTTGTCAAGAAGAATGCCTTTAAAATGTCTTTATACTTTCGAAGTGTTAAAGAGGAGGAAGCGATGGAATTTGATATCAAGGATATCAGTCTTGCCGGAGAGGGGGCGCTGAGCGTCGAGTGGGCAAATAAAAGTATGCCCGTTTTGAACACTATTAAAGAAAGGTTTGAAAAGGAAAAACCGCTGAAAGGGGTCAGGCTTGGCGCCTGTCTTCATGTCACCACCGAGACGGCAAGCCTTATGGAAACTCTCAAAGCGGGAGGGGCCGAGATTTCACTTTGCGCCTCAAATCCCCTCAGTACCCAGGATTATGTGGCCGCATATCTGGTAAAATACCATGATGTGGCGGTCCATGCAATAAAGGGAGAGGATAACGACACC
>JAUWQS010000439.1 GCA_030610915.1 Pseudomonadota bacterium
AAAAATGTAAAAACAGTGTAACTACTCACGTAGTCACGTGATTTCTTTGTATTTAAACCTATACTTTGCACGGCCACAGACTGCGCTTTTTTCAAACGGTCAGAATTATCAGGAAAGATTAAACCACGAAGGACACGAAGAGGCACGAAGATTAGAAGTAATGCTTTTACAATTTCTTTGTGTTCTTCGTACTCTTTGTGGTGAAAAAACCATGATAAAAAACCCCAATTATGACCGTTTACAGTATATCTGCGTCCATCTGTGTGAATCTGCGGCTGAGTAGTTACAAAACAGTGAACATTATGGAGAACGTTGAATCTTCGCAGGTGAAAGGAAAAGTGACGGGAATCATCTTATCCGGCGGCAAAAATACGAGGATGGGCACGAATAAGGCCTTCATCAGAGTTAATGGGGAACGGTTAATCGACACAACGGTAAGAATCTTCAAAGATATCTTTAGCGAGGTCATACTGGTCACCAACTCACCCCTTGAGTATCTCGATCAGGATGTTCTGATTACTGTCGATATCATCAAAGGAAAGGGCGCCATGGGAGGTATTTATACGGGGCTTTTCTATTCAACCTCTGATTATTCCTTTGTCTCTGCCTGTGATATGCCATTTTTAAGCACACGTTTCATAAAATATATGATCGGCGAGATCGGACATCATGATATAGTGGTCCCAGCCCACTCGAATGGGCTCCAGCCTCTTCATGCCATTTACTCCAAAAAGTGTCTTCACTCCATCAAAAAACATATGGACATGGGTAAACTCAAGATAACAGGTTTCTACGACAGCTTAAAAACCTCCATAATTTCCGCCAATACCATAAAATCCTTTGATCCTGAAGGAAGGATGTTTATCAACATCAACTCAAAGGAAGACCTCAAACAAATCTCCTGATTATCATTTTTTATTTGACAATTGCAGTGAATTTGGGTATGTAAACGCAACTTGGCGCTTTATGCGAAACAACGTCGTTGTAGAGACAAGTTGTGGAATTTATAAGGGAAAACGTAACTGCTCAGGTTCCACGGCTCAAGGCTTAGAGAACGACCCGCCCGCCTCGCAAGCGAGAGCGTTGCGGGCAGGTGGGAATTGTCCATGTGTAATGTTAACGATGTATTACATGTCGTGGCCCTATGAGAGGAGATTATCGATATTACCGAAATTGGGATTCCCGATAATTTAAGAAAGGTCCAGGGTTCAACCGCTGAAGGAAGGAAATCGGTTTGATTGGAACTTTTTTAACCGTGAACTGTGAACCTTGAACCTGACAACCTAAGTAGTTACCTTACATCAACAACAAGGAGGAATAGATGGCAGAGCAGAAGGTTATGAATCGATGGTATGTGGTCATAGGCGCGATATTAATTCAGTTGTGCCTGGGGGCTATCTATGCATGGTCTGTTTTTACACCCAAATTGACAGAGGAAGGCGGCATGTACGGCTTCACTGCAAGCCAGGCAGCCTGGGTATTTTCAATCGGCCTGCTTGTTTTCGCAGTTGTGATGATTATATCAGGAAGAATGTCGGTAACGATTGCTCCTCGAAAGTTGGCGGTTTCGGGCGGCATCGTTCTGGGACTTGGTTACATCCTGGGTGGGCTGTTCGGCAGCTCTTTTTTTACACAGTTACTCTTTATTGGGATTATAGGCGGCGCCGGCATCGGTATGGCCTATGTTGTCCCGATCGCCGTTGGGGTAAAGTGGTTTCCTGATAAAAAGGGAATGGTTACGGGTCTGGCTGTCGCAGGTTTTGGTTTTGGCGCAACTATCTGGGTCAAGGCGGCCGGCTCCTGGTTCGACCTGTTAAATAAATTGAATTTCTTCGGTCTTGGCGGCGTTCAGAGTGTCTTTATGCTTTATGGTGTAATTTTCCTTGTCGCCGTCCTTATAGGCAGTATGGTGATGATTGACCCTCCTAAGGGTTATCTCCCCGCCGGGTGGACTCCACCCGATCCGAACCAGGGTAGTTCAGCCTCCGCTTCTGGACTGACCGAGTTTCAACCGGGGGAAATGTTAAAGACGCCGCAATTTTATATGACCTGGATCACCTTTTTATTTTCAGCCATAGCCGGTTTGATGGTCATCTACTGTATCAAACTTTTCGGTATCGATGCCCTCAAAGCGAACGGAGTTACTGCGGTGGTAGCCTCTGCGACTGCCGGTACGGCAATGGCGTGGTACGCAATTTTCAATGGCCTGGGTCGTATTGTCTGGGGAACAGTCTCAGATAAGATTGGGCGCAAG
>JAUWQS010000230.1 GCA_030610915.1 Pseudomonadota bacterium
TGCCGTCGCTTTCAATGGCCAGAAACGGAATGTCCTCAATTTCATCGAGGAGTCCCAGTGTCCGTCTGCTTACCGCCCCCGTTGCCATTTTCCCCTCCCTGTTCATTTCTCTTGTCAGGATGGCTTCCGATATCCGGTTGGGCATGCATCCAAAAGGTCCTATGGCGATAACTCCGCAGTAGTGATCAAGCGCCTCATTTATTGATGCTCCGACCGTCAGAATGGCCTCGCCGGCTAATTCCGGGTTAACCAGGTGACGTGTGTGGTAGATCAGGTGGTCGACGATTTCGAGTCTGTGATCAATAAGGCCGGATTTTGCCAGTATATCCCCAAAGGTTTTTTCGTATCTCCTCATGAGCCTCGATCTGATGAATAGCGATAATCTTTCTTTCCAGCCCCAGTTTGCATCTGACAGTCCCTTCTTAAAACACCAGTCTGTATAGTATATCCACTCGATCACGCTGGACACCTTTGTTGCAAACCCTTTCTGTGCAAGCTTTTCTACAATAAACTGTCTTGAAATATCATCATGGCGGACAAAGATTTCTCCTGTAAGCAGGACAACCGGTGTATCTTTGATGGATCTTTTTATCGGTATCTTTTTCAGGTTGCCTGCAACTGTCTCAAGTGTCCGGGTCAGCTCTTTAAAATCCAGCCTGTGTTCCAGCGCCATTGTTATTCTTTCGCATTCTTCATTGTAAATATCCATTGCGCGGCCGGTATCTGTGGCATTGGTCAGCAGCGCTGAGTAGATATCCTGTGCCATATCCGACAGGACGACAGATGACCAGGCACTCGATATAAGGCGTTTTGTTCCCTGGCTTGTATAACTGTCTTCGGCGGTAAGGGAAGAAAAGAGGGCGACATCTTCAATCTTTTGCTTTTTAATAAGATTACTGATGAAGATGTTATATTGACCAAACCTGCATGGGCCTGAAGCGGTGGGCATAAAATAGACCATTAGTTCTTTATCGGTCTTCCGGTGTTTCAGATACTTCAAAAGACTTCCTGTTGTCAAAATAAGAGGCAGGCACTCTTTACAGGTCGTATTTCCTTTGCCGAGTCTGAGCGTCTCTTCATCGGCGGGCGGAAGCGCTGAAATATGCAGACCCAGACCCCTGAATACGGCGGCGGCGGCTTCAGTAAGAAAGCTGCCCATCGATGGAATAAGGAAGTGAACGCGGGGGTCAAAGATGGAATGTTCTACCCCTGATGAGTCTGTGAAGACCTGTCTGTCTTGATTCAACTCTACTCTTGCGGGGAGGAAATCGTCGAGAACATCGACAATCCTTTTCTCCTTTTTCAATTCCCTGAAACTTTTAATGATGTCTAAAAAGGCCTCAATCCTTGTCTCTAACCCTGCATCGGCGACATGACTGTCCAACTCTAAGGTTAGAGATGGTTTTTTCCCCATCATATCTCTAAAGTAGCCGATAAGAAAAGAGTCAGGACCGCAGGAAAAGTTGGTAATATAACATCCAAAGAGTTGGGGGTGTTTTTTTACATAACTTGCGCCTTTGAGAATTGACTGTCCCGCAGACCAGTACATATGGCCTTGAAGCGGTTCATCTCTCAGCGGAAGAAACTCGAAAGGAATAACCTTTATCCCCCTCGATGCAAACTTATTCGGGATGCCCATATTGGCTTCCGATACAAATGCATTATATGACCTTCCGAAAATAACAACGGCAAACCTGTCCGGTTCAGCTTCTAATTCAGCCAGCGCCTCCCTGCCGGCTTTTTTCATCTCTTCAAATACCATCTCCTGCGCTTTTACGGCTTCTCCATAGGCCCTGCGGGCTTTTTTCTTACCGGCGCCTACGTTTCCTGCCATCGACACGAAGGCATCCGCTGCCTCTTCGTATCCTCCGGAAAAATCGATGACAGGTGACAGTATTCTGTTTTTTGTCTTGAGATGCCTGTATGTTTTATGATCTTTGAATGCGGATGCAAGATAATATGGTTCACCCTGTGAGATGGGACAGGTTACGCCGGGTTTTTGCCCACCGTCCACGTAATTTCCCTTAAGCTGGGGGAGGAACAGATAGTCCGGCTCCTTTTTCAGAAGGCTTAAAAGATAGCCATGTGCTATTTCAGCCGGATAACAAAATGCGGCGCCTTTGCGATCCATTCCATCCTGCAGCGGGGCATCGGAAAGCTGTACAGTAAAACCGATGCGGGAAAAGAAATTATAGTAAAGCGGGTAGTATGTGTTAACCAGGAAGGATTTATTGATTCCAAGGGTTTTCAAAAATTCCCCCTTGTCCCCCTTTAGTAAAGAGGGGATGGGGAGGTACTCTCTCCCCCGCGCGGGAGAGGGTTTGGGTGAGTGGGGGAAAATCAGTCTTTCGTAAAGCGCTGTCAGATCAAGGTCTTTTATATTTACATCGATATTGAAGCGCAGATTATACCACCTGTTGCAGGCGCCCCCGAAAGGATATGTCCTGCCCTCTATCTCTATCCGAGCTATTTCACATCTCCGGTCACACCCCTCTTTTCCCCCCTTGCAGATAAAGGATTTTCCGTATTTCAGCGTCCTGTTTTTTAATTGTTCCAGGGAAAAGGTCTTTTCTTTGACAAGACCCATACTTAGTTTCTTCTTTACCTCAAGAGCGACGCCAAAGGCGCCTGTCAGTCCCGGATCGGGTGGGACGACTATCCGTTTTCCTGTCAAGGAGGCCATGGCTGCCGGCACGGCATGGTTATAGCAGACCCCTCCCTGCATAAATACCTTGTTGCCGACCGGCCTGTTTCCCTTGACGCGATTGTCATAGTTCATGCAGATGGAGTATACCAGCCCGGCGACAATATCTTCTCCGTCGATTCCCTCATGGAATGCATTTTTGATATCACTGCTTATGAAGGCAGCGCATTGATCATTAAAATTGGGAGGTCTCTGCCCGCGCATGGCTATATCACCGATCTCCTCCATCTCGATTCCGAGGGTCTCTTTTGCCGCCTCCTCTAAGAATGATCCGGTTCCGGCGCTGCAGGCCTCATTCATCGCATAATCGGAGGCGACGCCGTTTGTTATGTAGGTGTATTTCGCATCCTGCCCGCCGATCTCAAAGATTGTGTCCACCTCTCCGTCAAAAAAGAGGGCGCCTGTCGCATGCGCGATAATCTCATTTATTATGCAGTCGGTTGAGGCGTGCAGGCCGGCGATCTGTCTGCCGGAGCCGGTTACGCCAAGTCCGACGATCTTTATCCTGTCTTCAAGAGCGCCAAGTTGATTGTAAAGATCTGCGTAACACTGCCTCGATGCCCGAACCGGATCACCATTCGTTCTCAAGTAGACTGAGGCTAATATCCTGTTGTCCGAGTTCCTCAGTATTATTGCCTTTGTTGTAGTTGAACCAACATCGAGACCGATTATGCAGATATCGCCCTCACAGGCTCTTCCCTTCTGCATTGTCTTGAATTCAACCATGTTTTCAAAATCTTTCAGTGGAGGCAGGTAAAAAAACTGTTCCACCTCTTTTTTGAAGATATCTTCCCTTTCAGGGAAGGGCGCCGTCTTATTGTTCAAGGCCCATAGCGCACACCCAAGGGCTTCAAAATAGGCAGCCTCTTTTGGCACCATTAGATTTGTTATCTCTTTTTTGAGATAATCAATCATCACAGTGTTTCGTGATGTGCCACCAATAATAATGATATCTTTTCGAGGTACCTGTTTGATGATTTCCAGGACCTTTCCGGCCATCATCCGGCACAACCCCGCAACGATCCGTCCTTTTGGCACCCCTTTATTGGTCGCATGCGTGCAATCACTTTTACAAAAGACACTGCAGCGCCCCGAAACTGCAAAAGGTTCTTCTGTTTGAGCAATCTTTATCGCTTCATCGAGAGAAATTCCCATCCTCCTTATCTGCTGGAGGAAAAATTCACCTGTGCCCGAAGCACATTTGTTTCCGGTCTGCACCGATGTTATCCTTCCATCTCTTCCGAGAACGTATACCATAAAGGTCTCTCCGCCGGCGCTGACGATGGCATTAAA
>JAUWQS010000193.1 GCA_030610915.1 Pseudomonadota bacterium
CACAGTGTATAAGATTTGTTAGTTCCAATTGAAATAATGAATTGCACATCCATGTGTTATTACAGTATATTTTGCCATACGGTTTAAAACATGAGAGTATGTTCCTTTATGCTATGGATGACCGCGAAAATCGGTGTTTAAAGGAGCGCTTCTCATCCTGGGCGATGGTGCCCCGAAGGGGGGCCATCGACAATGGTAACTTGCGGCGCTTTTTAGCCGTCAAGTTCACCCGCTGGTGTACGCCCGGCATGGGCGTGAACTTATGGGGTGAGACTTCGACTGAGCTCAGCCGAAGTCAAGTCCCCTATATGTGAACCCTGCTAATATGGTGAACATATTAGCAAAAGTATTAGCCGAAGGCAAGGGCGTTTCCGCGAGGAAGGGTCTGAAGGAAGCCGGAGAAAGCTATGAACCGACGGACAGAAACAGCATACAAGGCCAAGTCTCCAGGTAAGTTAGCACAACATAACGAAGCCCAGGGTTCAGGAGATATGGTAAATGCTGCGGTTGTGTAGAAATAGGGGGTCACATCTCAAATACTAATTATTCGGCCTAAGGATTTTTTGGTCTAAATACTAAACATTTATTATTTGAGATGTGACCCTCTATCCTCCTATCCTCCGAGAACCTTTTCTAAGGGAACAGCCTTGATCTTTCCTTGCTCATAAGCATCGATGCGATCCTCGGTCTCTTTAGCCCATAATTCATCAATTTTTCTATCAGGCTCATCGAGAGCAGAAAGCAGCCTGTCAATTAGTTCTGCTTTCTCTAAAGGTTTTAAAGTCAATGTGTCTTTCAAAATATTATTTGTAACATTCATTTCATTTTTCCTCCTCTTCATTTTTCTTTCATAGAGAATATCTATATTGCCCATCGTCTCCGCATCACCTGCGCCCAAAGCCAATGAAGACTTAAATAAAGCGAAGTTTTATGCTGAAATAGGCAAAAGAGAAAAACGCCCTGGCTTTGGGCGTCAGAGTGAATGCGATTGTTGGGTGATATTCTTTAGAAGAGTGTCATTCACCCATGCGTTAAGGCTTTTTCCGTTTTTTCGTGCTTGGATGGTAATTGTTTTATGAAGTTCTGGATCTACACGAACTATGAATTTACCAGAATATGGTTTTTCGGGATCTTCTCCTCGTTCAGCACAGAATTCAAGATAATCTTTGACTGAATCATGAAAAGCTTTTCGCAACTCTTCAACTGTTTCACCCTCAAACGTGATTACATCTCGCAAATTAATGATTTCTCCGTGAAAAATATTATCCTTGTCATCAAATTCAACCTTTGCTAAATATCCTTTATATTCCATCATGGCTTTACCCCCGATTCTTGCAGAAATCTACGGACTGACTTTACGGCCCCCTTGTTAGTTATCCGATTTGGATGGGGCCGATGAAATACAGCTCGAACCTCGTTGAGTGCAACCCGTACACGCGAGCCTCTACCTTCTGAAATATCAGCGCCGAGAGCAATAAACAAAGATTCAATGTCCAGCCAAAAAATATCCGAACGTTCAGGCCTTTCGAATATGCGTTTCAGAGTTCGGCGCTGCTTTTTATTCATAAAAATATGATATCACTGATTGATACTATGTCAAGAAGATATTTCTCACACCCAACGTTCAACATCACCTGCCCGCTGTGCCTCTTGCAACCAACTTGGCAAGAGGAGATTTGGTTGAATCTACCTCAAAAAACGGCAGGGCTTGCGGGGCAGAGTGAATGTAATTGTTAGCCTCTCCCTTGTAATTTTCATTTTGCTTACCGTCCAAACAATTCTGGGTTTTCAGCCGCAAGTATTGCGTTAATTTCTGGGATCACAATTCCGATTGTGCGTCCAAACTTGGCTGTAATACTCGCGCCTTCTCCCTGATAAAAACGAGTTAGGGACAGAAGCTCGCCTACAGTAAAATATTTGGCCAGATAATCAATCATCAACTCGTGAAAACGTGTTCCAGTAAACAGTTTTCGAATAGTTTGTTTTGCAACTAAGTGTTTATCCGGCGGAACATTTCTCAACATACCGGCGACTAAATCATCGAGCCAATGCTCGGACATCAAGACAGCTACGTACTCATGCGCTGCCAATCTTCTATCTTGTAAAAGCGTTAGTTTCTTCTCAAGGACCGCTTGAGCGGCATCAATGTTGTTGGTGTTAATATAAAATACCCTTATTATATCGAGTAGTTCAATATTCCTCGTTGTCTGCGAAACACCTGCCATAAGAATAACAGCCTCTTCGACACGACCACTGGTTGCAGCATTAATGGCCTGACGCACTTTGGTTAAACAGTATGATCGCTGTGACTCTGGCTGCTGATCCTCGACTATAGGGATATGGAAGCGACGCTTGGGGCTACGAGGTGTTGGCAGTTTTCCTTCCGCAAACGCAAACAAGTGTTGCTCTATGTCTGCCACAAATTGGGCGGCCGTAAGGAACGTGCGATAGAGAACTTGATGAGATTCCTCAAGACGACGTTTAAATTCTAAAACCTTGGTGAGTTGTTCTCCTGGATCAGCAAGTGATGGAAGGTCAACCTGTTTAAAAAAGCAAAAAATTTCTGGAGATCCTGTAGATACAAACCTCCGTTTAGCACGCTCGAACTCTTCTTCTGTGTAGGATGTGCAGGCCACTGTATCCTGCGGTGGTTGCCCCCAACGCCGATGGAACACAGCAATGAAAACATCGCATTTATCGACAAGGGTGTTAATAACATCTTGTGGTCTGCGAGCTGAAGTAGCCAACACTCGTTCAAACCCCTGGAACTCAAAGGTGTGCCCTGATTGTTCGGACATTTGCCGAAGAGTTTCTGACGATAGATGTCGCTCTTCCTCTAAATCCCCTGGAGATGCGAAGAAAACGTGGATTGTACGTGGCACAAAATCATCCTTTATAAAATTTGGTGTGTTAGGCTAACGCCGCTAATCAGCGGCGCGGTTTTTTGCGTCTGCTGAATTAGCATTGTTATGTTTTGGCATCAATTTCATGCAATATAAGATTTGCTAAATTTCTTGTGATATTTAGAAGGAAACTTATCTTCTTTGAGATAGAATTTTGGAAATTTATCTTCTTTTATCCATGCATAACTATTTAGCTTATCTTTGAGTTCTCCATATTGCGCAGGGATAGCCAGCTCTTCCATTACTCTTTTTACGAATGCACGGTACTTGCGACCGACAAAGTATTGTTTGTACAAAGCGGATGGGATAGGTAACTTAATTCCAGCATCATCACCGCTTATGTTAATTCCTAAAAGAGTTGTAGGTGGTGATATTGTAACGAATCTTTCTTCAAGACCTCTTTCTACAAGGATATTTTTCCCGATCTCTTCTATTTCACGTGTCAATTTGGAGAGCGGCTTATAATCACCTTTAGATATTGAATCTTGCACGCTGCTCAACATCTCTCGCAATTCTTTTGTTTCCTTCTCATCTCGTAATTGAAATAGAACATCGAGAAAATCCTTGCCGCTACTACTTTCTCGGACTAACAGTGGGAGCATTCCCGGCAAATTGATTGTACATGATGACTCGGCTTGACCAAGTGATATCAGTGAGTCACGCAACTTGCCTTGAAACTTACCGATGCTTTCTGTAAAAGCACCTGCAAATGCTTGTGTATTTTTTGAACCTATATTCACTCGGTTAAGAAAGTCATAGGCAAAAAAATCTCTTAACGGGTGTGAGATGTATGTACATTCATGTTGTGCAGCAAATACTTGATGCCATATATATTGATTGCCTAACCAACCCATAACAGACAGCATTCGTTGTACATGCCTCGAAAGCTTTTCCCAACCTACGGCTGAACCGTCTTCTCCGATAATTTGAAGTTTCTTTCCAAAGTCTTCATCTGATGGGCTGGCCAATACCGCTTCAATAAGTGGACTTTCTTTGTCTATGCCATGGGCACGAAAAACCAAGAAAAATTCGGACGTGGAATGTTCCCAGATAAAATCACTAAAAGCGTTTACTTGAGAAAAATATTCTGAAAACAGTGAGCGATCTGAGCCTGCACGAAATGCCTCTGTTCAGAGTCCTGACATTGATGAGGATATATCAATTAGATCAGCGTCTTCGTTGTCATTAAGTGGTTCAAACTGAAATGCTTCATTGCTTAGGAGTGCTTTTCTGGCTGGAGTTAGTTCTGTTTTGTAATTATCAGGAACAACAATTTCATTATTCAGTAAAACCGCATCACAAAACCTAGATAAACTAACATGCTCCATATCTAAAAGAGCTGGGTCTTTCAAAGGAGCCTTTCCAAGGGCACGTTGGACGCTTGATATTGTGGAATTGTCGATGAGAACCTTGCTCATATGGATCCTTTATCCTTGAAACATAACGCCCAGGATGAGGAGCGCGTTTTTTGCGACTGCTCCATCCGTTTGATGGCCTGAGGTTGGGGAGTCTCCCAAAGTTACGTTAAAAGGAGCGCTTCTCATCCTGGGCGTTGGTGCCCCGAAGGGGGGCCATCAAGTTA
>JAUWQS010000183.1 GCA_030610915.1 Pseudomonadota bacterium
GACAGGCGTCCCGCACCACACAGAGTAGGACAGGCGTCCCGCCTGTCTATAAAAATGAATGCAACCTGGCATTAAATTCAAGTTACTTCCAATTATAATGCCGACGTGTCGGCATAGCGGAGCTTTTTACGAGACTGTCAATTCAGACTGATTCAAAAAGCGCAATTTGTGGCCGTGTAGAGTATACATTATGAAGAAGGATATTAAGACAGTTTCAGGCAACATCGTAGATGTCTTCAACTCTGAAATATATCCGGGGACACTGAGAATTTTTAACGGTAAGATCCTGGATATCAGACGGGAACACCAAAACTATAAGACATGCATAATCCCCGGGTTTGTAGATTCACATATTCACATTGAAAGTTCAATGCTTCCGCCATCGGAGTTTGCCAGAGCAGCGGCAGTTCACGGCACTGTTGCTGTGGTATCCGATCCTCACGAGATAGCCAATGTTCTGGGGATAGATGGAGTAAAATATATGATGGAAGACGCAAAAGGAGCGCCGGTGAAATTCTCATTCAGCGCGCCTTCCTGTGTGCCGGCAACCCCTTTTGAAACGGCGGGAGCTGTCCTGAATCCGTCAAAAGTAGAAGAGCTTCTAAGATTGAAAGAGATAAAATACTTAGGAGAGGTCATGAATTTTCCGGGAGTCATAAATGGCGATCCTGATGTTATGACCAAGATTCACAGCGCCGGAAGATATTCAAAGTTGATCGACGGCCACGCTCCGGGTTTGAGGGGCAAAGATCTGGCAACATACGCAAATGCCGGAATATCAACAAATCATGAATGTGTTACGTATGAAGAGGCCGTGGAAGATATCCATGTGGGAATGAAGGTTCAGATAAGGGAGGGATCGGCCGCCAGGAATTTTGATGAACTTGTCCCGCTTTTAGAGAATTATGCCGATAGCTGCATGTTTTGCAGTGATGACAAACATCCCGATGACCTTATGAGAGGGCATATCAATGAGATGGTGAAAAGGTCATTGGACTACGGTTTTGATATCGTGAAAGTTCTCAGGGTCGCATCGGTAAATCCTGTTTTACACTATGGGTTGGATGTCGGGTTGCTGCGCACGGGAGATGATGCGGATTTCCTTGAAGTAGATAGCCTCAAAGATTTAAACATAATAAATACTTATATTAAAGGGGAAATCGTGGCCCGGCAAGGCAACCCCTTAATTCATCAAAGACTCTCAAAAACTGCAAATAATTTTCAGGTGGGGGTGAAAAAACGGGAAGATTTCGCCCTTCCGTGTGGAGGCGGCAGGATAAATGTGATAGGGGCCATCGATGGGCAACTGACAACTGACAAGTTAACAGCAGACCCAAACGTGGAATGTGGTTATGTTGTATCGGACATCGAAAGGGACATTTTAAAAATAGCGGTGGTAAATCGATATAAAGATGTGAAACCAATGATCGGCTTCATCAGGAATTTCGGGTTGAAAAAGGGGGCCATTGCGTCCAGTGTAGCTCATGACTCGCACAATATTATAGCGGTTGGGGTTGGTGATGAAGATATATGCGGGGCCGTCAACCTGATCATTGAAGAACAGGGGGGGATCAGCGCGGTAAGCGGGGACAGAAAGGTGATTCTGTCTTTGCCCATTGCCGGAATCATGAGTAATAAAGACTATTCAACGGTTGCGGAAAGATATACTGTAATGGATCAAATGGCAAAATCCATGGGCTCAATGCTGGCGGCCCCCTTTATGACATTGTCTTTTATGGCTTTACTTGTTATTCCCAGACTCAAGATTTCCGACGGGGGATTGTTTGATGGTGATCGATTTAGATTTATCAGTGTCTTTGATGTGCCGTAACGGTGTCTCCCCAGATTTGTAACTGTTCACGGGACGTTGAAATTAGAAAATAGAAATCGGAAATTTGGCTCTTATGCTTTTAGGGGTTCAGGCACTTGGTTGTGAAATTTGTGCAAAAATGGCAAAAGAATTTAGTAACCATTCACCGTAGAGATGACAAAACATCTCACATCTGGTGGCTACGAGCTACGAAGCGGGTGGCATGGACAAACTTGTTTGTCCGTGCGTATTTTGGGAATTGAACGTTTTAAGAACCCAAGGCAACTAACCATGAGCTTTAGAACTGTGAACCTGACAACCTGGGCAGTTACAATATTTCTTTTTTTGTTGGGGTGTGCGGCAAGGGTAGAGAGGCCTGCGCCTTTACCTTCCTTCCCCCTTGTCTTAACGGCCACCGACAGACTCCCTTCCTTTACGGATGATCTTGATCGGAAGTCCCTTGAAACGGCGATCAGCAGCAGCCTTCAGTATTATGACAAGATTCCTGAGGCAAGAACTTTTAATTTTGGAAATAGTACTTATACTGCCGGGGAGTTAAAGGAATCCCTCCTGAGTTTTTTAGAGATAATAAGGAGTACCGCATCAGGGGAGATCAGGGAGGAAAGAATAAGGGATGCTTTTGATGTGTATAAGTCCGCCGACCGTAGTGAAAACGTGGAGGCGCTCTTTACGGGGTACTATGAACCTGTTTTGGAGGGATCGCTCAAGAGAATCGGAAGATACAGATATCCAATTTACAGAAAGCCGGATGACTCCATCGTGATAGACCTTGGGAGATTTAAGGGAAAGTTTGAGGGTGAGCAGATAGTCGGCAGGATTGAGAATGGAGAGATAGTCCCTTATTTCAGCCGTGAGGATATAGACGAAAAGGGATGTCTGAAGGACAGGGGGCTTGAGATTGCCTGGGTTGCGGATCCCGTTGATATTTTCTTTCTGCATATCCAGGGTTCCGGCATAATAAGTCTTTCTGACGGGAGTCTTGTTCAGGTAGGTTATGCAGGTTCTAATGGAAGACCTTACAGGAGTATCGGGAAGCGCCTGATAGATGAGGGAAAATTTTTCATGGGAGATGTCTCGCTCAGCAGTATCAAGGGATATCTGAAGGAACATCCTGAGGAGATGTCGGATATTCTCAACCATAATGAGAGCTACGTTTTTTTCCGCATCGTAGAAAATGGGCCTGTAGGGTCTCTGGGGGTTACTCTCACGTCAGGAAGATCAATAGCGACTGACTCAAAGCTATATCCCAGGGGGGCTCTTGCCTTTGTCAGGACAAAGAAACCTCTCTTAGACAGTGATGGAAATATAAAGGCCTGGGTTCCTTTTTCACGTTTTGTCCTGAATCAGGATACCGGTGGGGCAATAACCGGTCCTGGAAGGGTGGATCTTTTTTGCGGAAGGGGCAAAGAGGCCGAGACCATGGCAGGACATTTAAAGGAGGAGGGGGAGTTATATTTTTTTGTGAAGAAGGGATCCCATTGAAACAGCAGGGTTTGATCCTTTTCCATAAATCACTTGAAATCGTTTGCAAAGTGACTTCCGTCCAATTTTTCTAAAGAGTTAAGATGTTATGTGAGGACCGGATACATGGAGACAATGATCATAACGAAGAATGACGTTGCGGAAGTGCTGACCCCCGCAGTTGCCAATAAAACCATTGAAAAGGCATTCAAGGCATACGGTTTGGGTCAGGCCGATATGCCGGGGAAAAGTTACCTTTACTTTAAAAAAGGTGACCTGCGATCCATGCCGGCCTATATTTATGGTCAGGGTTTTGATATAGCGGGAATAAAGAGTGTGAATGTGCATCCCGAAAACAGCAGGCACGGTCTTCCCACTGTAATGGCCGTCATTATCCTTACGGACCCCCAAACCGGATTTCCATTGGCTGTATTGGATGGAACATACCTCACCGGAATGAGGACCGGGGCCGCGGGAGCATTAGCGGCAAAATTGTTAAGCAGGAAGGACTCTAAAATTGCCGGATTTGTTGGTTGCGGCGTTCAGGCACGCACCCAACTGACATGTACCATGAAGGTGCGAAGATTAAAAACCATCAAAGTATGGCGGTTCAGATCGGATGACAAGAGTGCTCAGGACTTTTGCCGTTGGGCGCAAAGGACTTGCAAGTTAGAGACAATAATTTCACCTGACATCGATGAAGTAACGACAAATGTAGATATTTTGTTCACGACAACTCCGTCTCGCGAGCCGCTGGTAAATGAAGTTTCGCCCGGAACTCACATCAGTGCCATTGGCGCGGATGCCAAAGGGAAACAGGAGGTTAATCCAAAAATCCTGAAACAGGCAAAAGTGGTTATCGATGATTGGACTCAGGCATTACACAGCGGTGAATTGAATGTGCCCCTCCGCAAAAAACAGCTTACAAAAAAGGATGTTTATGCAGAGCTTGGAGAGATTGTCGCGGGAAAGAAAGCGGGAAGAACATCGGAAGAAGAAATCACACTCTTTGATTCCACCGGCCTCGCTATTCAAGATATATCTTGCGCGTACACCGTTTATGAAGAACTCAAAAACAGGACAGACATTAAACGAATCAAGCTTTTTTGACTAAAAATCCTGACGGTTTCAGGAAAAGTTTTTTGCGAGCGATCTTGAGCATTTTGAGAGAAACTTTTCTCGTAATAGCTCAATAAATAGGGGCAAACTCCGGTATGTAAAAGTGATTGTGAATCTTAGCCATTCACGGCTTGAAATTGGAAATTAGAAATTTGGGAGAGATGAAACGAATTTACGAGTTGACAGACTTCGGCGTGAGCTC
>JAUWQS010000022.1 GCA_030610915.1 Pseudomonadota bacterium
TGCAACTTCCGGTACACTGATTTCCAGTTTCATGGGCGCTTTCTCCTTTTTATTTAGGTTATTTTGGTAAACCCTTTTTAAAGGAAAAGCGCCTTCTTTTTCAACCTGTTTTATATTTTACACAATATATTTTACACTACCTGAAACCACTTCCCATTGCGATAAATGTTACAAGTAAAAAGCCAGATAAAATGCTAATTGGTTTGGGCAGCGCAGAAAGTGGCTTCTTCCTAATAATCTTTTCTAAAAAATCCCCTCCTGGAATTATCCCAATTGTTTTTCTTCTATATTTCTCATATGATCTCCCATACTTGAAAAGGCATATACTCTCCTCTTTCTTGGCAAGCAAATAGTAAAGATAAATCATTATAAAAAGAGATAGATAAGAAATGAACCTACCCCACATTATGACAAATCCAAATCCTGCTATAATCAGTGAAGTATATTGGGGATGTCGTAAATATCTGTAGATACCGCTTGTAACCAGACCTTTCTTAAAAAGCTTTGCTGCATAAACCTTATAGGCACATATCAAGAAAAATGTTGTCCCGGTTGCTACTAAAAAAAGACCTATTGCCGGAAACCTTCTAGGAGGGAACACAAAAAAGAGTAACCATGATGTTGCTTTATTAGATTCCAGAAAATTTATATTAAAAACCGATCCATAAAGGAAACCGACAAATGGTGTAAGCATCCATAACGGTTCTAATATCACGAATGCAGTTATTAAATATGCCATTCCTTTCCCTATCTTTTCTATAACATTCATAGCAAACCTTTCTTCTCAGCATGGTCCTTTCAATCTTGTAAAATATGATTTTTATATCAAAAATTACAGTAAACAGGCAGGACATGCATAAGAATTACCAATTCCAGGATCTGGGTTCCGCACCTTTTTCTATCTTTGACCATGACTTCTTTCCCTATACTTCCTTCTCAATTGCCGAATATGTTTGTCCATCTCACCGGGTAGGAGGTTCCCCCACGCGATCACCTTATATGGCTGAGGATTGCCAAACAGTTCTTCGGCAGGCATGGTGGGAAAGGTCAGGATGATGTTTTTCATATATGTATGAAGGGCATCCCATTCCTTCGATGTTAAGGTTTTGTCCTTCTCCTTTTTCTTTAAGTTAAAAAAATCTTTCGGAAAAAGATCTGTCTTCAATTTGATGTCAACGGCCTGGCAGGTTGACTTACGCATTACGGTAAATAAGAAGTTATCTCGTGATTTTTTCATTCCTTCTGGAGGCCAGGTCCTCTTCGACAGCTTGTCACCTTTCATTAAAAGGTCTATTAAATCCAATGATCCACGTGTGGCAATTCTGGAAAAGACAAACAGATCGCTCTGTTTGGGAATCTCAGAATCGTATAAAATGTTGATTCCGTGTTGTATGGCTCGAAAGGCGATCGTGACCCCTGGACAGGGATGGCCATGAAATTTAAATGTATCAGTCAGGGTTATAGTGCACTTCTTGCTGTTAACAAGAAGATTGATTGGGAGGATCGAGGTCACTCTTTCTTTCACCCCATGTTTTGTGTGACATTCGAGACAACCATGGGCAAAGAGGGTTGAATGGGAAAAAGAAACAGACAAAACAAGCAGTATAAAAAATAATAAATGTGATTTTTTAATCATCTATATCTCCTCCCTTTTTCAATAATTAATAGCTTATGGAAAGGCCGCCATAATAGAATGTTGGATCTACATATACGACTCTTTTGTCAAAGATGTTATTAACGCCGGCAAATAGCTTAAGATGCCGGGAAAATTCTTTAGATAGGTAGCAGTGGAAAAGGGTATAGTCATCTTCTGTTCCGTCTGCATAGTAACGCTCTCCGATGTAATCCATTCTAATGTTAGCCCGCAGTCCAAATTCAGGGTACTGATAACCTAATTTCAGATGCCCCTTATAGTCCGGCTGTCCTTCCAGGTCTTTACCTGTTTCCTTGTCTTCCGTTTTTAGATAAGTCAAATTTCCTGAGATTGCGAAATTTAAAGGCAGGTTTAAACCACTTTCCAGCTCCACACCTTCCATAGTGGCCTCAGCAATATTTTGGTACCTGTAATAGTCTTTCTTTTTCTTTCCCTTACCTGTTGATTTATAATAGACGGCCTCAATAAGGTCTTCTATTTCATTTCTGAAACCTGTAATTCTTCCCCAGAATTTCTTGTATTCCCCCTCAATACCTATTTCATAACTCTCAGATTTCTCAGGATCTAAATCAGAGTTAGGTTCATATATCCATTTCCCTCTTTTTCTATATGAAGTAACAAAAAGCTCGGATATGCTCGGCGCGCGAAAACCTGTGCCGTAAGAGGTTTTTATTCTGAGATTATCAAAAATGTTGTAGATCAACGAAGCACGTGGCGTCCATTCAGAACCAAATTCGGAATGTTCATCAAATCTCACACCAAAAACCAGATATAAGGAGTTAAAAACCTGATATTCATCCTGAAGATAAATACTAAAATTATCTACATCATCATCACGACCTGTTATATCCTCCCTGCTTTCTTTTCTAAATTCAGAGCCCACAGTGAGAACGTGTTTGTCAAAAAATATCCCTGTGAACCGGCCCTCCACCTGATCCAGTTTACGTTCTGCATTTTCCTCTGCACTGACTTTTGCGGTTGGTGAAAATTCTATGTCATTTTCATGTTCAGAATGATAGGCCCTGAGCATAAGATTAAAAACGGGATTTGGTCTGGCATTGTATTGCAAGAAATAGCTGTGCCTCTTGTCCTCGGCGATTCTTTCCCTGTCAAGGTTTTGAAAAAATCTCAGTCCTTTTCTATCCATATCACTATATTCAAATCCTGCCAGAAGGGTATGGTTATCATCCAGATCAAAAGAGAAACGTCCGGCTATCGAACCCAGCTCTTCGTCATCTCCATCATCAGGGGTTACGCCATCTCTATCCCATTCATTTTTTCCCCGGTAGCCCCCTGCAAGGAGGAATCCAAAACGTCCTAAAGTATCCCCAACATATGCCCTGCCAAGGGGCTCCTCGCCTTCTCCATAGGTACTTATGCCGTATTGAAAAGTGGCCCCCATTGCCAACTCCCTGGGAGGCGCTTTTGTAATGATATTGACAACACCCCCTATAGCATCGCTTCCATAAAGGGCGGAGCTTGGGCCTCTGACTACTTCAATACGCTCGATCATATCAACGGAAATCTGGTTTACATCGAGAAAATCCTTGTAGCCCATAGAAAGCCTTCTTCCGTCAATTAGCACCAGGGTGTGCTTGTTTCCCGTGCCTCGTATACTGGGTCTCCTTACTCTTCCGGTTGTTCCTGTAACTATAAGACCTGTGGCCTTTTCCAATGCCTCTGCCACGGTTTGAGCGCCCATATCTTCTATCTCTTGAGAGGTGATCACTTCAATAGAACCAGGGGCATCCTCTATCTCTTTCTCTGTCATTGTAGCAGTGACAACTATTTTTTCCATTTCTACTGCTGGAACTTCAGCCAGCCTTTCCCGAGCCTCTGCTACTGAGGCAAAGGTAAAAATCAAGACCAACAAACACAATACAAACTTAAACCTCTTCATCACATATCCTCCTCTCCATCATGCAAGAATTGACAGTAACCCCCGGCTCTGGTAGAAAAGAGAACTAAGGGGCGGCCCGGCTGTAACTTCAGCCAGGCCTGCTTCCCAGGGGAAAGACGGCCTTGTTCTTTGCGGGATGAAATCCGCCTTTCCCTGCACCTATTCAACTATAGTTTTCCTCACCTCCCTTGCTTCGAGTATCTTGAAAGTAAAGCTATTTGCCTAATTTCTCTTTTTGTAGATAGCGTCGGTCCACTGCCGCAAAATAGCCGGATACTCGATCACACTTGAATCTCCATAAAAGGGCAGGCTATAGATTGCCAGGTTTTTGATGGCCGTTACATCGGCCATGGCCGGATATTTCTTTACTGCTGCAGCAAGAGCCTTTTGTACTGCAAAGGCATTCCCTGTCATGACAATAACATCGGGGTTGGCCTTTGCCAGGCCATTCAGTTTTCTAATCAAGAAGTGGCCTTTATCCGCTTTTTTGTTTGGAGATTTGAGAACATCACCTATATTCATACAACCGAGTGGATCGAGCAGGAAGCGATCGGAATAGCCCCCGGGCATCTCGACTCTTAGAAACGTTTTCCCCGTCGCACTCTGGTAAGTGCCATTGATAATAACCACCCGTTTCAACAGTTTTTCCCCAGGCAAGGCATTTTTAGCCTTTGCCAGCGCTTTGTTATAGCGATCGATCAGGGCATCGGCTTTAGATTGACATCCCAGCAAATTGGCCGTCTGTCGTATGGCTGACTCCAAGCCCCGGGAGAAATCTACATACTCGATGGTCAAGCCCTTGCCTTCAAGCAAAGGGACAACATTGGCTGGCTTGACCTCGGGTCTGTAAATACAGAAATTGGGATGCTTTTCGATGATGATTCGTTTGATGCCTCGTTCCTTTGCCGTGTCAGGAACGATGTTCGGTATTCTGCCAACTATGCATTTTGGGCAACCTAACACCTGCGAAGCGTTTAAGAGCTGTTTGCACATGGGCCACATCGAACAGCGCACAGACATGGCTTCCGGGAGAACGCCCAGATTAAAGGCGACATCTACAAGCCGGTCGCCAACCATAATAACTTTGATTTTCTCCGGGGCTATTTTTCGCTTTGCTTCAGCCGTTTGGAAGGATAATAGAACCAGCCCTGTGACCATGATGAACAAAAGGGCCAAAGTCTTTAAAGTGGCTTGTTTATTAACGCTTTTCATAATTCAGGTCTCCTTTTGGTTTTCATAAATATTTAATCAATTTAATTTCTTTCCTGATGAAGATTTTTTCTTTCTTTGTCATATTTGTTAATGATAGGAAAAACCTTTGCAGCCTGCTCTTCCGTTAAATCTATTTCATCTGTAAGAAGACAGAGTCTTGTCATCCGAAAACATTTATAGTTACCTTCTTCCATTTTCTATTTCTAAGCTTAGAGCCCAGAATTCCTACGACGTAAGGCCATATGCAAGGCTGCCCCGCTCATGAATAATATGCCCCCGAGTACCAAGGGGAAAGTATAATACACGCGATTGATACCAAGCTTTAGAGCAATTAATTTTCTTTTCCGCCAATCGCGTCGTTCAACAATTTCTCCTGGCTTTGGCTTGGTATATTCAGCATATATGCGATAGAAATATCCATCGTGCCACCCGGATCCCCAGGGAGGTTTGGGTATAATGAAAGGTTCTGAATCAGGTACCATGGGTCTGAGTACCACACTGGGACGGCTCGGTCCTCCTCGAGGGTCTTTTTTTGACATAACAATTTTTTCGCAACACAAAGAATAAGGAAGTTTTTCATGCGAAATGATCTGCCCGGGCCGGAGTTCTATACCTGAGATATTAAAGCCTGTCGTGGCGGGAATGACATGGGTGAACAAGAGTATGATATATGAGGCATGCATTAACGCCACTGCAAGCTTCCTGAACACTCTTACCTTGGTTTCAGGGACTCCTTTTTTCCACTCCCAAAACAGGCGCCACAGCTGAGCCATGTCAGATAATGCACACATAGTAAGATTTATCCCAAGTATAAGCAGGAAAACGATAAGCACTATAAGCCACGCTCGGACCACAGGATAACTATGACCACCTGGGCCAGTCAACCACCGGATCAGGATTTCTCCATCCAGGCTGTTACTTACACCGGGATATACACCTCCCTTGTTGAATATCAGACCGATGATAATTACCACAGAGATAAGCATACATATCCACCAAAACAAGCGACGAGAGCCCAGGGCTGCCCAGACACGCTTTCTAAATGAGTTTTTTTCTGAGATCATAATGATATCACCCCCTTCATCCATGTGAATATCTGTCTGCCATAATCAAAGTAGAGATACCACCATATAAATATGGCATATCCAGCTATTCCCATGATAGGGCCCGTTCGTTGAGAAAGCTTTGGGATCCAGCGTACATGCAACATAGCGGCATAAAATATCCAGATGAGGGCTGAAGAGAAATGCATTGGCCTCCAGAGCCAGAAATTGCCAAAACCGAGGTGCGCCCATATACCACCAGCCACCTGAGCTGCTGAGAACAGGATAAATCCCCACAGTGCAGCCGAATACATCATTTGTTCCAACTCATTGTTCGGCATCATGTCTGAATCGCCTCCCCTTCTTAAAAGCCATGTAAGACTCAGACTGAAACAGAAAGCAAAAGCAATGAAAGAGCCATCTTTCAGGTAAAACCACATCATAGGCGCTGGTTTAAGAAAGAAGGATGGTGTCCCAATTTCGCTGGGTAACCTGAGTGGTCCACCTACCAGAGCTATAAACAAAATTCCGGCTAACATAATTGCTGTCAGCAAATTATCCCTTAACTTAGGCAGCATTAACATGATTACCAGAGCAAGCCCCCATGTTCGCGGAAAGAAATTTTGGTCCCTCTTATGCAAGGGTATGTATCCAAGAATTGCAACATATATGATCATAGAAATACTATGAGTCACAAATGCAACAATAAGAATCATGCGCACAAGGCTATTGTCTGACCCCCTGCTGCTAAGAAGTAATAACAGGGCGGCCAGAGCATACAGCCCCATGCTCACATAGAAAAAATGGTGAGCAAGTAATTCCATAGCCTATTTATCTCCTCCTAAAATCTCAAATTGACTCCACCAAAGACCTCAGTCCCGGGCATTTCATCATATTCTTCATATTTCTTATCAAAGATGTTTTCTACCTCAAGAAAAGCCTCCAAATTTTTGGTGATATCTTTGGTAATCTTGGCATGTGCCAGAAAATAACCATTAAGTTTTTCTGTATTGTTTGAATCTGTATATCTTTCCCCCACATACTCACCCCTCAGATTTATGCCCAGGCCAAAACCGGGAACTCTGTAATCAAGTACGAAGTTAGCCATATGTTCTGGGTCGTATATAAGTTCTTTACCTGTTTCTCTATCCTCT
This sequence comes from Pseudomonadota bacterium, assembly GCA_030610915.1. Next base: position 6,964 of record JAUWQS010000022.1, read on the forward strand.
GTATCCAGAAAATAATATCCCAATCTTCCAGATAGGTTATCTGTAAACTGGATGATAACTTCGAACTCTCCACCCTGGGTGCGAACTTTTCCTATGTTTGTGATCAGATATACTGGTTTGCCTTTATGAGTCTCTGTTGTTTTAATCGTTCCTACCATATCTTCAAGATCATTCCTGAACAGGGACAGAGTGGTTAACACTTTTTTATGAATCTGGTATTCCACACCTGTCTGGTAAGACCAGGAAGTTTCCGGTTTCAGATCTGGATCCGACCTCGACCATTTTCCCCACTTCTTTTTAAGGCCAGGGAAAATCTTACATCCTTTAGCGGTCTTAAATCCTCTTTCTGCGGAGGCCCTCAATTTTAGATTCTCGGTTAATTTATAAAGTACTCCAGCCTGTGGAAAAATATCACTGCCCCACCAAGTATGATCGACCCCGCGGGCGCCTAAAAGTAAGGTGAACGGGCTGAGGTCTATTTCATCCTGAAAATATACATTGTGAGTATACTGATCTTCACCCCAATTATCAGAATAATCCCCATGGAATTGATACCCTAAAGTTGCCAAGTGTCTATCCTTAATCAGCCGGTTGTAATATGTCTCCCCTTCATAAATATTCAAATCCAATCCCCGTTCCGGCAATATTAACCTCAACCAAGAGCCCTTGACCACTAACTTGGAAACTTCATCAGGATGCCATTCGGTTATAGAATTAAGCGAATATTTTCGTTGCTTCCATCCAGGAGAATCCTGATTATAAAAGCTTGTTTTCAATACCGTTTTTAGCTCCGGGGTAAACTCATATTCTAAACTTCCCCAGACATCATCATAGGTAAATTCATCGTCGGGATCGATTCCATGGTATTTGTTATGACTATAGTCAATCTGATACCCGAATTTATCTATCTTACTTCCGCCGCCAGCATGATGAACTTGTTTTCCATGAGAACCAAAGCCGGTTGATGCAGAAAATGTGGGTTTTTCAGGGGCAGACTTGGTAATAACATGAATTACTCCCCCCGATGTCTCGCTGCCACTGAGAACAGAAGACGCTCCTTTTTTTATCTCTATTCTTTCAATCATCTCTATAGGATAGCGATTGAATATAGGCATACGCCCCGGGCACTTGTATTGTTTTTGGCCATCTATCAAAAGCGAGGTGTGATCAATGTTCAAGCCATGGATCTTTACGCCTTTTCCTAATTGATACAGACCAGGAACCATCCTTAATGCCTCGGCCAAATTATGTATATTAGCTGCCTCAAGTTCCTCTCTTGTAATTACAGTTATGCCAATAGGCACATCACCCAGAGAATGCGCTGTCTTGGTGGCAGTGACCACTGTCTTTTGCAGTTCTATTGCCGGCCTTTCAGTTACTTTCTCCTCTTCCACTTTCTGTAATACTACTGCACCTTTTGCATTAATTGTATAACTCAAACCAGTTCCGGATAGAATCTTTTCCAAGGCTTGGGCTGGGGTATTCGTCCCTTGGATACCATTAGTCTTTTTTTCTTCTACTATTTCATCCGGGTATTCCAGTTTGATTCCTGTAACCCTTTCATAGGCATTCAAACCTAACTTCAGGGCCTGAGCCTCAATGTCAAACCTTTGACTCTCCGCTTTCATCTGATAAGAAAGATCCGACTGCGCCTGCGCCACAGAAACACAGGTAAAAATCAAGATCAATAAACGCAATACAAGTTTAAAACTTTTCATTTCAGTGCTCCTCCCTCCATTATCTATATGACAATTGACAGTAACCCTCAGTTCTGGTAGAAAGAAGAACTGAGGGGCAGCCCGGCTGTAAATTCAGCCAGGCCTGCTTCCTCAGGGGAAAGGCGGTCTTGCTCTTTGCAGGATGGAAGCCGCCTTTCCCTGCACGTAACTACTCACGTATTTAGAGTTTTCGGTGGATTCGCTCTGCTTAATCCACCCTACAGACTTATCACCTCCTTTGCTTGGAATATTCCGAAAGTGAAGCTATCTGTTTCAGCATCTCTTTCGCTGTTTTTCGTTGTTTGGGATGACGCGCGGCTTTTTGAAATGCCTTTTTTGCCACTCCTTTTTTATCTCTCTGCAAGGCACAATATCCCATCATAAGATGTGCCTGCCCACTTTTATGACCAAGGCGGGCACTTTGACTAAATGCCCGATATGCTTCGTTCCATTTCTCTTCTTCATAGAGCACTTGCCCCAGCATAAAACAGAGCTTAGATGTCTTGGTTTTCTTTAGTGCCCACTTCAGTGTCTCCTCAGCCTTTGCCGGCCTGTGGGCGGCAAGATAAGCAGATGCCAATTTTCCATAGTCGGCGGGTTTTGTATCGTCTTTCAGGATAACAGCCTGTTCGTAATACTGCGCTGCCTTTTCCGGCACCCCGATAGCGTTGTTTAAATCACCAAGAAGCATGACATCCATCCGGTTAATGGTGGTCAGGTAGGAGCGTATGGTCAGCGCGGTCACAGCCTTTTTGTAGTCGTTTTGCCGCAGATAGAGATGCGCCATAAATTTCCACCAACGGGGGTTGTCGCCGTCTTTTGCGAGCAGGAGATTTACTGCGCGAAAGGCCTCGTCCTCCAGGTGAAGTTCCATGCATACCTGCAAAAACGCCTCCAGCCATTCAATCTTTGGAGTTCCCGCTTCGCCGGAGATGAGGTATCTCAAGTGGGGCAGAGCCCTGTTATGCTCTTCAGCAAGAATATAAGATATCGCGGCATAGTAAAGGTTCGATGTTTCACTGCCCTGCGCAGCGTTGTGTGCCTTCAACAGGCAATCACCCGCCTTTTCATATCGCTTTTGATCAAAGTAGATCCTGCCCATATTCTGCCAGGCATAAGAAAATTCCGGATACATCTTAACCGTCAACCGGTAATGGAAAAGTGCTTCTTTATCCTTACCCGACAGGGAGAAGGCATTGGCCAGTGTAAATTCCACAAGATAATGATTCCTTTTGGGATATTTTTTGAGGAACGTCTGTAAGACCTGCACCGCCTTGTCATAGTCTTTACCCTCTATCGCCTTCTGAGCGGCATAAACAACCCTTTGAACTCCCGGCGTCAATTTTGGAGCTTCACTTTCAGCCCACGCCTGACAGAGTGAAGCTGAAAGCTGAAAGCTCAAAGCTAAAAGCAAGAAGCTGAAAACTGAAAGCAACAGACCTCTCCGTTTTAGTCTTGAGCTTGTTTGCTTTGACCTCATCTTCCCTCCATAGTGAATTCAATCGTTGTAACTACTAATGTGGCTACCGGATGCTCGGCAATCTTCCCCGGTGAAAACCTCCAGGAGGGAAGCGCTCTTAGCACACTGTCCTCAAATATCCCGGGGGGGTCGGCTCCAATAATCTTCACCTGGCTTACATGACCATATTCATCCACCACAAAGCTGACATCGACCTTCCCTGCAATATTTAATCGCCTGGCGCGATAAGGATAAAATGGTTTCATTTTAAAAACCGGCACAGGCACCTGGTCAACATCACCCTGATCATAATAGAAACCGCTGATATCCGGCGCAGCTACAGGCATTCCCGTTGCCAGTTTTGGGTTGATCTCAAAGCTCAGTCTTGGCAGATCCATCTTTATCTCCTGCCTTTTGGGAAGATGCCGCTTCATCGTTACCTTCGGAAGCGGTTCGGGAGGCGGTTTCTTTTCCGGCAGCTTTTCCTCCTCATGCGGCGGCGGGTTTTCTCTTATGAGCCTTACAAGATTGACAGGCACAATCGTCTCAATGTCTTCTTTGCCGGTATTGCCCTGCCCAACCAATGGAAGCAGGGAAAATAAAAAGATATTTATCAGAAAGGACAAGAGTATGACGCAGCAGTTTGCCGGCGTAAGGAATCGGCCTAAGCCATTAGGTGATTGTTTCTTCATCTTTTCCCATTCAAAATTCGATGTTGGACGTTCGATGTTCGATGTTTATTCTTTTCGGGTCGCAATGCTTACATTTTTTGCCCCGGCCAGACGGCATTGATCCATCACTCGAACCGTCAGTCCTGTGCGGCTGGCTTTGTCCGCTACCACCACCACCTGCCCTTCGGGGTTCTCTGCAAGGCATCTCTCTACGTGGGCGCGCACGCTTCTGATATCGATCCGTTTTCTGTCTAAATAAATCTGACCATCTTTGGAAACACCGATCAGGATGTTCCCCTTCTCCTTGAGCGTTGCCGTTGAAGCGGTGGGACGCTGGACATCGATGCCTGTCTCCTTCACAAAACTGGTCGTCACCATAAAGAAGATCAAGAGCAAAAAGACAAGGTCGATCAGCGGCGAGATATTGATTCCTGCCGTCTCGTGACTGCGGCGGGCCTGCCGTATGTTGATCATCTGATAATCCTTTCAAAGGTTCAGGGGTTCAGGGGTTCAGCGGTTCAAGGGTTAAAAACTATCAACCGTGAACTGTGAACAGTGAACCTGTTTATTAGACAAATCTCCTTAATGTCATAATCGTCTCATCAAATTGATCCTCCAGACGCTCGGCCCTCCGATTGAGATAGATACTCATATAGAGCCCCGGTATTGCCACAAGGAGACCGCTTTGTGTGGTAAGGAGCGCCTCGGAGATGCCCGCTGCCATCGCCCTAACATTGCCGGTCCCAAAGATGGAGATCACATCGAAGGTGGTCATCATCCCAGTCACCGTGCCAAGGAGACCCAACAGGGGCGCTATGGCCGCCAGTATCCCGATGACCGCAAGGCGCCTCCGGAGGAGTGGACGCAACCTCATACAGCAGTGTCTCAGGATGTAGCGATTAAGTCCTGTGCTTCCCACGCGCTCCTTGAGAAAACCGATTACCACCATTGCCCGCAGACCGCTTATGAGCGATTCATCGATTCCTGCCACAGATCTGCCGCGCACCGCCTCTACTGCCTGATCCAGAGTCACATCTCTTCTCTCGATCTTCCTAAAGTAGATTATCCGCTCTATTATCAATCCCCACATCCACAAAGAAATAATAAGAATAGGGAACATCACCACCCCGCCGG
>JAUWQS010000373.1 GCA_030610915.1 Pseudomonadota bacterium
TACAGAAGCTGTCATCAGAGCAGCAAGCGAATCAACTTTACCTCTTGGCTTACAAACATAGTTTTTCTCTGCGTTCTTTGCGTCTCTGCGGTGAACGCTTACCTCGAAACTTTAGACTCGAAACTTTAGCTCCGCAAGCAGATGTTCCCTCGATCTATCCAGATCAGGGGCAGGCCCACGCTCCGAAGGATCATCAAAACAAGACATCTTGACAGGATTGCCTGCGAGCTTGATCCTGCCGATTAGCGGATCATCCATCGCAACCACCATATTACGGGCATTCACGTGCGGATCGTTCAGCACCTGTTCCATATTATAAATTGGACCACAAGGGAGCTGGGCCTCTTCCATAACCTGCAACCAATGAGCGCTGGTCTGAGTCTTGAGGACATCTTCTAAATCTCTCTGAAGGTCTTCAACGTTTTCAACACGGTTGGCCGGATTATCATACCTTGGGGCCAAAGCCAGTTCCGGACGACCTATAACCTCGGACAGTATCTGGAATTGCTCATTATTGCCCGCTGCTATGGTAATATGGCCGTCCGACGTAGCAAAAGCGGCAAAGGGGGCTATTGAGGGATGACGCGATCCAAGGGGTTCAGGCACACTTCCCGTGGCAACATAGCGGGCAATGGCATTCTCAAGGATTGCGACCTGACAGTCTAACATTGCGATATCTACGAATGTGCCATGGCCCGTCCTTTCCCGCTGATACAGAGCGCCATTGATACCGATCGCTGCAAAAAGACCCGCTGTTATGTCACCAATCGATGTTCCGACCCGCGTCGGCGGCCCTCCTGGTTGACCGGTTAAGCTCATCAATCCACCCATCCCCTGAATAACCATATCGAAGGCCGGCCGGGACGAATAAGGACCGGTATGGCCAAATCCTGAGACTGCAACATAGATCAATCCTGGGTATTTAGCCTGGAGGATTTCCCAGTCATACCCCAGTCGTTTCATAACACCGGGCCTGAAGTTTTCTACCAGTACGTCTGCGTTATCAAGTAACGTCTCAAAGATGCGGCGATCATCGTCTGACGATTTAATGTCAAGTGCAATACTTTCCTTCCCTCTGTTGAGGGAGGCGAAATAGGCAGACTTGCCGTTGATAAAAGGGCCGATGCCACGCGCAATGTCTCCCGCTTCCGGCTCCTCGATTTTGATCACGCGGGCGCCGAGATCGGCCAGGACCATTGTACAATAAGGCCCCGCCAGGACCCTCGTAAGATCGACCACAGTCACACCATTGAGAGGACCTTCCACTGTCGATGGTCTTAGAGCCATAAGAGGCCTTGTAATCGTTCACGGAATGCTGAAATTAGAAATTGGAATTTTGGCCTTCATGCCTTTGTACTGCTGATGAACGCATTCAATTTTGTTCCACTTATCAAAGTCGTGCCGGATCATATCTGAAAACGCTTTAAGCCGGTTTGTAAACATCCAACTCGTAAACTCGTTTCATCCCTGCCTGTGCATGCCCCTGTCTGCCATGCCGGCACAGGCAGATCTCCCAAATTTCTACTTTCCAATTTCAAGTTTCAAGCAATCAATGGCTGCCAATTTTTGAACCCTGAACCTCTGAACCCTGAACCTTCGGACCCTTTACCTCTGAACCCTTTACCTCTGGGCTCATGGTATCTTTTTTTGCCTCGCCTGACTCGGAAGAAGTTTTTTTATCATTCTTGCTTCCTTCACTGGAGGGCGCCTTCTTTCCACCATAATCGGTTACATACCACCCTGTGCCCTTCAGGTGAAAAGAAGAAAGGGAAACGAGTTTTCTGGCATGGCCATGACAGAATTTGCAGGTCTTAACTTCAGGGTCTGTAATTCGCTGAAACACTTCAAATTCCCTGTCACATTTCTCACATTTGTATTCATAGATTGGCATTCTTAAAAAGCCTCCATCAATTTTGAGCTTGGGTATTAGGAACTACTCATGTAGTCAAGCTGAAGCTGTTGTAGGCTGAGTAGTCACTTTTGTAATTATTTAGCCACAGATCTACGCAGATTATCACCGGTATTTTTTCTTTTGTTTCCTGTCTCCACACAGTTATCCCGTGTTTTCATAATCGTTTTAACTCCTTTTGCCGTTCGCTCTTCGACAGGCTAAGGACGCGTCCTGAGCTTGTCGAAGGGCGAAGTCTCATGCCGAAGCCATTTCTGCCTGTCTGCGTTCATCTGTGTGAATCTGTGGCTGAGTAGTTACGGTTATTATTGAATTGCCCCAATATTATCTATCATATACTTGTTGCTGAAGCAATCGATTACAAGTCCCATATCGGGGGAATCAAGAGATCTAAGTATGTCGCGCGTAATGTAATTAACCTTTTCCTCCTCTTTTATTCTTTCTTTCAATGGAGCATCAAAATCTATTTCTCCACTATCGAACCGGATGACGTGCACAAGTTCATGGATGGCGATGTATAGCATGAGAGGAGCCAGCCTGACAAAAGACCTGGCCCTCTCGACGGCATCGAGAATCCTGTTATCCTGAAGGCAGACTCTGAAAAACGGTTCGGCCGAGCTCGTCGAAGGCTGAAGGCTGTTCTTCTCCTCGTTCTCCTGACAGTGATATTTGCAAAGATATGCAAATGCCATATCGCTAATCTCATGGTCTTCAAGATGCGCCAGGGTCTTGACCTCGTATTTATATCCCTTTATTTTTTCGTGGCCAAGATGAAAATAGGTCGCTGCCATCTTTTCGGCATGAGCAAATATCACCTTCACCAAGGATATCTGCGACGAATCAAAGTACATGACGTCTCCTTTTTAAGGATTAAGCCTAT
>JAUWQS010000235.1 GCA_030610915.1 Pseudomonadota bacterium
TGATGAGCTGGATGTGATTGAATACTTCGAACATACCGGGAAACGAGGGCATTGGGGTGAGGTTACCCAAAAACAGGTGAATCTTTTTCAGGCATTTGAGGTTCCTTCACCTGTGCATATAAAATAACCTGAGAATGCAGGTTAGAATAAAAGAGGCAATCTTAAGATCATCCTCAACCAACAATATTCTCATATCCGCAAAACCCGTCCATCTTCCCGACAATCAGGGTTGACGACCTCGTAAATTTTTCTGCTACTAAGAATCCATAAAAAATGATGGTTCAGAGGGTAACACTTTTCCCCAAAAATACAAAGTAAGCGTTCACGGAACCTTGAGATCAGAAAATAGAAATTGGAAATTTGGCCTTCATGCTTTTGTACTGTTGATGGTGGATTGGGATCATGTGTAGCTACTCAACGCTATTTATAAGTTTTACCCCTTTCACTACATAATTCAAGCCGGAAATAATGGTAAAAAGGGCAGTTGTCCAATAGACCACTCCAATCAGCCGAGCATTAAAATGCAACGGCAAATATCCTAACGTAAGGACAAGAAAAATCGTCAAAAATTGAAGCGTTGTGGTTACTTTACTCACAAAAGCGGGATGGATTTCAACAGAAATAGACATAAAAGAAAGGATGGCAATGCCTAACAGTATAATTAAATCTCTGCTTACAACGACTACAGCAAGCCACGCTGGGATCATTCCAAGAACCGATAGAGTCACAAAGGAACAGATAACCAGGGCCTTATCTGCCAGCGGATCCATGTATGAACCGAGGACTGTTTTCTGGTTCAATATCCTCGCCAGAAAACCATCAATAGCATCACTGGTGCCTGCTATAATAAAGACAATAAGAGCGTTAAAAAAAAGCCCCTGGATTAAGAATATAACAAGAACCGGAACAAGAAGTAGTCTTGCCAGGGTCAGAAAATTCGGTATGTTCATATCTTGGTAAGCGTTCACGGAACGTTGAAATTAGAAAATAGAAATTGGAAATTCGGCCTTCATGCTTTTGTACTGTTGATAAACGCATTCAATTTTGTTCCCCTTATCACAGTCGTGCCGGACCATATCTGGTAACGCTTCTGCCAGTTTGTAAACATCCAACTCGTAAACTCGTTTCATCTCTCCCAAATTTCTAATTTCAAGTTTCAAGCCGTGAACGGCTACATATCTTGGAACCACTGGGTCACACAGAATCATGACCATCAGGAAGAGTTTTAAGGGATTTCTCCACAACCTCATCAACAGCTGCCTCATAAACCTGGCATGCTTTCATCTCAAGCCATCTCCGTGAAAACCCATAATTCCTCTTTATGACCCTGTGGTATGCTTTCCAGAGCGTCTCTCCTGTCTTCGCGCTTCTCAACTCGAATGAGGCTGAAACTATTGTGGGGGCATAAAAATAAACAAAAGAGGTTTTCCGCTCGGTCAGTGTGCAATACATCACGGCATCTACACCTAACAACTCTCCCGCGACCACGGGAGGAATCTTTCCCGCCGCACGTCCTCTCTCATCCCTGTAAATTTGAGAAAGCCTCTCATCAATTATTTCAAACGGTATCTTGGGGTAACCCTTAAAATAGAGTTCTTCAAATATCTTTTCCCTCAGAATCAGCGCCGCCTGCGCATCGGATGTCTCATTTTCAACCGGCAGTACTGCAACAAGCAGTGGAGCTCCTTCTCCGTTAGCAGAAATTACCGGAGTAGAAATCTTGCCCCCGCAACTTGAAATAAGACAGACAACAACTAATAAAAAAACTACACCCTTTGTTCTGCTTATAGACACTTATACGCCTCCTATTGTTTAGGCTGAAGGAAAAACAACCTATCCACCTTCTACCTATCTACCTTCAGCTCTATGCTGTTTTGACTGACGTCCATTATTTCAAGTGAAAAACAGCCGAAGTTTTTCACGGCAAGTTCATCTGCGAGAGACTGAGCATCCCCCTGCATCTCCATGCCCAGTGTAACTGTGCCCGATTCAATCTTCTTAGGGCAAATATTTTTCACCCCTCTTAGCTTTGTCTCTAATGCAGATTTAAATCCGACAAAATCGGAATATCTCTTTATTCCATGAACAGTCACGTCAATCACTGTGATGGAACCGGCTTGCTTCTGCCACCTGTCTATAATCTGCGGGATGAGAAGATTTGCCAGCTGACCGACCGCCTTTTCCATCGCTTTTGTTCCTCCGGCCAGATCATCCATATCAACAGATGATCCGTGGGCGCTCGCTGACGCTATGACAACTCCATTATCTGTTCTTATAGCCTTTCCTGTAGTACTGGCCCGAAAAGATTTCATTATGGTGCCGGCTATATTCCCTGCACATTTTGTCAAAACTTTCCCCACTATTACAAGTTCCGCATCCACGCTGTTCCCTATACCAACAGCATACTCATCACTGTACGGTTTTCCTGCATTGATCTTATCCGTCAGAACCATGCGATCAACAAAACAAAAACCCTTCTCTGTAAACCTGGACAGGATAACACCTTCACAAATGGCAGGTTCCGGCGAATCCCAACTGCGGATGGGATTTGCCTGCCCAATATTCTGTTCCTCAATGAGAACCAAAATTCTGGGCATCTTCCTGTTTACCTCAACATCCGAACCACCGGTGCCGGCTGCCCGGTGTTTATCCACCCCCCAGCCAACAACCTCTGAGGGATACCAGAAGCTGCAGAATATAATAAAAATCAGTAATTTTCTCAAACAAAACCTCACAAATCCCGTAACCGTTCACCGCAGAGAACGCAGAGCTCGCTGAGAAACTATTTTTGTAAGCCAGGAACTAACCCGGACAAGCCGGAAAAGCTGAAAGCTGAAAGGCTTTTGCTGGGTTTCGCACCTCAATCCAACTAATAGCCCACATCTGAGTAGTTACGCACGGACAAACCTGTCTGCGTGCTACACACAGGCAGACAAGTTTGTCCATGCCACCCGCCAGTTAATCCTAAGTTAATTGTTTGATCGTCTCTGCGCTCTCTGCGGTTAACCGCTTTTCAATCTTTCAATTTCTTCTCTGATAATCCTTTCGGCAATCCCGGGCACCATTTCTCTGGTAACTTTCTCCGCAATTTCAGACACCTTCTTTACCGCTTCATCATTCAAATCATAACGATCAACGCCCTCCGCTTGACAAACCTCTTCAATAACATCAACCAGGTCGTAAATCCTGTCACTTTCCGTTAATACTTTTCCATTTTTGTCACCGGTAATCTCAAGACCATCCTCAATAGAGGGAAATACATCATTCAATTCTATAATATTCTTTACAGGTGTTTCTTCACCTTCCTCTAAGACCGGTCTTTCATCCTTGCACACAATGACCTCTCCTTTGCTACTGCGTACTACAAAGCCGTTACTTTTCTTGCTCCATCTTTTCAAGTTCACCGTGCAATCTTTCAGCATTCTTCCTGACGAAATCACGAACTCTGCTATCCAGTTCATTATAATTATTCAGCGCCTCTTTAAAAGCTGACAGGTCCATCTTACACAGTGAATAAAAAGTCCCATCTTTGGGATTCGGCCAGCGGTCGACAATTACTGCCCCGTGGAGTGTCGTCCTTGTAAAGGTCTTCAATGCCTGCTCCACATGCTGCTCTTCCATGGAAGCCGCCATATCTCCGGCTGTGGTGGAAGCCATGTAATCCTTGGCCAGGGCAGCCACATATATCTCAAGAGTCTTCGCAATCTCTTCCCTGGCGCGGTTGTCGGCAGTCGATCGTAAAAGGGCATAGTTCTTGATACCGGAAGCAACGCCCACCCCATAAAAAACCTTCCCGGTATCCTCATCGAAGACACCGCTTCCCTTCAATGTCCACTCCGGCCCCTTCGTGTGGGTCGTTGCGCAACCCACAACAAACAGCAATCCCGCGGCCAGAAGAACA
>JAUWQS010000023.1 GCA_030610915.1 Pseudomonadota bacterium
ACAAGCGACATATAAACACCCCATTCATTGGTATAATTATACCAATGAATGGGCAGAAAAGTCAAGCAAAAAATGCCTTTAGCCTTGATCTATAATGTTTTTGCACGATCCTTGTTATAATTTTGGCGGGAATTTAGGTTATTATTCATACGTCAATTCCCAAAGCGAACCCATATCTGTTCCCCTGCCTAAGGTTTGCAGGATACATGGCACACCCCGGCGGGAGCCTCCGCGGCTATCGCCAACTCGAAATCGTTGCTCACCGCGGCACAGGAGACGACGGTCGTCTGCCCGTAGTTGGCGTCGATCTGGAAATAGCAAAAAGAAGGTAAAGAGAAACGGCCAGAAACATCCCATCCCGCAAAAAGGTCCAGATGTCTGCCGCATCTCCTGTGGGTGAAGTGGAAAAACACCCGCAACTTATATCCAGCCCCCGTGCCATATTATACGACAGGGCGCCCATAAATATTATAAAGAGGAGGTTGCTTATTACAACCGCTCCCGGCATCCAGAGTCCAATGATGAGAAAGGCGCCCAGGAAAAGCTCCAGCCAGGGCAACACAAGGGCAGTCAGGTTTATCAGCCAGTCCGGCAGGATCTGATAAAGATAAACGGCCTCCGCAAAAGCCGCAGGATAGAGAATTTTATGGAAGCTGGCATAAATGAATACAACACCGAGTATCCAGCGTGCGGCATAGTATAAAATGCCTGCAAAACCTGTTTGGGGACGCATTTTCTCATATTTGTTGCGAAAGCCGCTTTTTTCTTCCATGTTTTTTGTCCTCAGGGTGAAACCGCATTTCCTTCTTCAACAGGCAGATTGGCGTCCTGCCAGACCGTCCAGCCGTTTACCAATTCCCTGACATTTTCGAACCCCTTATCCCGCAGGAAAACTGCCAGATCATGACTAAGGTGGCACGCTTTTCCATCGCAATAAGTGATAATCATCGTGCCGGAGGGGATATCCCCGGCAATTTCCGAAAAGCGCTTACTTGCATCGTACCATGACAGGCTCAGCGCTCCGCGGATATGACCGCTTTCATAATCCTGCTCGTCACGGGCATCAATGAATACCGCCGCCTGCGCTGAAAACAGCTTTGCGGCTTCCGGAAGTGGTATAATCGGATTATCTTCGGTTGCCGCAGTCATGCTGGTTTTAACAGACCAGTCGCCGACTACCGCGATAGAGCCAGGGCGAAGATAATTGACACCGATTCCAACAATCCCGGCCAATAAAATAATTGCAGGTATTTGCCAGAGGGTCTGTTGCCAGTTTGATCGGTCTCGGGTGGGCATAATCATAAATCCTTTTTATCCTTCAAGGTGTATACATCAAGTAGCATCTTAAATACTCCATTACCTTTCAGGGTTTGCAGAACACATGGCACACCCCTGTGGGGGTCTCCACGGCGTAAGGAAAGTACTTTCGCTTAAGCCATAAAGCTACGTTGACCAGACCAATTAGAACAGGCACCTCTACCAGAGGCCCGATTACCGCGGCAAACGCTACCCCCGAATCGATGCCGAACACCGCCACGGCCACGGCGATGGCCAGCTCGAAATTGTTGGATGCCGCCGTAAAGCTCAGTGTCGTGGATTGTTCGTACGTAGCGCCGGCTTTCATCGACAGAAAAAATGACACAAAAAACATGACCACAAAATAGACACAAAGCGGGATTGCCACCCGAATGACATCCAGCGGCAACTGGACGATATATTCACCCTTCAGTGAGAACATTACCAGGATAGTAAACAGCAGGGCGATCAAGGTAATCGGGCTGATCCTGGGAATAAACTTCTTCTCGTACCATTCTTTGCCCTTTACCTTCAGACCGATCACCCGGGAGATGATGCCGGCGATAAAGGGGATACCCAGATAGATAAAAACGCTCTCAGCAATCTGACCGATGGAGATGTCTACCACCGCGCCTTTTAGTCCAAGCCATTGAGGGATGACGGTAATGAATATGTAGGCATAAATGGAAAAGAAGATGACCTGAAAAATGGAATTAAAAGCTACGAGCCCCGCGCAGTATTCCGTATCGCCGCCGGCCAGATCGTTCCAGACGATCACCATGGCGATACACCGGGCCAGTCCGATAAGAATCATGCCCACCATGTATTCATGATGACCCGAGAGAAAGGCAATGGCCAGAAGGAACATCAGGATGGGGCCGATTATCCAGTTCTGAATCAAAGAAAGCAAAAGCACTCTAAAATTTTTAAACACTTCGCCGAGTTGTTCATATTTGACCTTTGCAAGGGGTGGATACATCATCAGTATCAGGCCAATGGCAATGGGGATATTGGTGGTGCCAACCTGAAACTGGTTAATCACGCTGCGGATGTCCGGGTAGAAGTATCCGCCCCCGACGCCGACGAACATCGCCAGAAAGATCCACAGGGTCAAAAACCGGTCCAGAAATGAAAGGTGTTTCGTTTGAGACATCACCTACCTCCTACGATACGATTGCATTGATTAAGCCCGCGAGTGAGCTGATGATAAAGTAGATCCCCAGCAGGCCGATCAGCACCCCCGCGCCCTTGCGGAACCAGTTTCCCGTCCCCTGCCAGGCGCTGTTTTCCATCAATTTTCTGACAGCCGCTGTAAAGCTTCCGGCGACTACAATCGGCAGACAGTGGCCTATGGCAAACAGAACAATAAAAAGAATACCGGTAGCGACCTTCTGCTGGACAATAATTATAGCCAGAATCGGCGCGATGAACCCGAATGTGCATGACCCGGAGAGCACGCCGTAGGCCAGACCCAGCACAAACGCGCCGAATACCCCCCTGAAATTGAGGCGGTATAGCAGAGTGCCCGACATGGAGCATTTTTCCACGCCGAGCATACCCAGGGCCACCCAGATCAATATGGCGCCGATCAGAATTTGCCAGTAGTTTCCCACATCCCCCAGCATGCGGCCCAGGAGGGCACAGATGATTCCGATCAGGGCGATGGTGATAAACAGGCCGGTGGTAAACGATGCCGAATACACGGCGGCCTGTTTCGGGTTGACAGCCTTTTCCTGGCCGCCTACGTAGGCGACAATAAGGGGAATCGATGCCAGGTGGCATGGACTTAAAAGGACACTTACCATCCCCCACAAAAAACATCCCAGTGCGGCAATGACCGTCCCGCCAACAATCCACTGATTAATCGTTAATAAAAATGTGTCAAGCACCTGTTTTCTCCCCTCTCCCCACTGTCATACCAACGATACTTTGTCATTTCGACCATTCCCCTGTCATTTCGAGCGGAGCGAGCTATAGTACCCGTCAGGGTGAAATCTTAGATTTCTCAGTCGTCAAGACTCCTTCGAAATGACATTTCTTGATTGACACGACACTACTCTACTCCCATTTTTTGAAGCTGAGCAATGATATCCTTTTCCCCCATAAACCCCACGTGCCGATAGATCTCTTTTCCATCGGAGTTGAAAAATATCTGCGTGGGAATGTACTGGATGCCGAACCGTTTGGCCTGCCCTCGATTTTTCCATACATCGATAAAAACAATGGCGGCTTTTCCGTCATAAACTTTTTTCAACTTTTCAAGGATCGGGGCCATCATCTTGCAGGGAATGCACTTTTTCGCGCCCAGGTCGATCATGGTGACCATGCCTTTGACGGGCACGCTGCCGAAGTCCTGAGATTTCTCGAATGCCGGCAGAGTCCCGGCGGTCAGCGCCAGAAACAGAGCACTCACGGCCAGGACCAATATTAAACGAATTTTCATGCGAATATTCTCCTTTATTCTGTCATTTCGACCTTTACCCTGTCATTTCGAATCCCGATTTATCGGGATGAGAAATCTTAGCTTTTCACCTAATGGGGACTATAGCCCAGTCGTCAAGACTCCTTCGAAATGACATTTTTTAATTGACATGATCCTAAGGCTTAAGCCATGCCTTGACCTCTTCCTTGTCGGGGATCTTCCCCACACTCTTCACCTCGCCGTCGATCACCACCGCCGGCGTTCCGAAGACGCCGTACCCGGCGATCTTCATGACATCGGTGACCTTCTCGATCTGCGCGTCCACGCCGGTCTCCGCCACCGCCTCTCTGACAATCTCTTCCGTCTTGTGGCACCGTTGACATCCCGGCCCTAATACCTTTATATCCATTTTGTTATCTCCTTTCCAAAAAACCCTTATCGTTTCCCTTTATCCGGCAAAACTGCCGTACAGCAGCCCCGCGATCGTGGACATAATAATAATGATACCACAGAAAGTAGCCGTCTTTTTAACACCCATCACGCTCCCGATCACCAGCATGTTCGGCAGTGACAGGGCCGGACCGGCCAAGAGCAGGGCCAGCGCGGGCCCCTTCCCCATGCCTGAGCCCAGGAGCCCCTGCAAGATGGGTATCTCCGTCAGGGTCGCAAAATACATCAGCGCGCCCGCGACCGAGGCAAAGAGGTTGGCCCACAGCGAGTTCCCCCCCAGGAGTGACTGAACATAGTGCTCCGGAATCAGGGCCGGATGCCCCGGCCTCCCCAGCAGGAATCCGGCGACCAGGACGCCGCCGATCAGGAGGGGGAATATCTGTTTCATAAATCCCCAGGTCGAATCCACCCAGGCGACACGTTCATCCCTTGTGAACCAGGCCTTGACGATGAAAGCCAGGACAAGCAGAAAGGCGGCGGTGATGTACCATTTCCAGGCAAAGATCACCGGCCAGAAACCGGTCGCGCCGGCACTTGGCCGGGCAAAGGAGGCGAACACCAGAATCAGGACCATGATCAGAAGATACAGGCCGTCCTGCAGCAGGGTGCGCTGTCCGTCACCGGCATCCGGTACATAGATCTGCCCGGCGGTTCGAGCCGCGTCGTCCTTTTTGAAGATCAGCGCCATCAGCAGACCGGTGATACAGGCAAAGACAATCGCGCCGATCGCGCGGGCCAGTCCCATCTGCCACCCCAGGACCTTTGCCGTGAGGGTAATAGCCAGGATGTTGATCGCGGGCCCCGAGTAGAGAAAGGCCGTCGCCGGACCGATACCCGCCCCCCGCGTGTAGATCCCGACAAAGAGCGGCAGGACAGTGCATGAACAGACCGCCAGGATGGAGCCGGAGACCGAGGCCACCGAATAGGACAGTATCTTGTTGGCCTGGGCGCCGAAATATTTCAGGATCGCTCCCTGCGACACAAAGACCGCGATAGCCCCAGCGATGAAGAAGGCGGGGATCAGACAGGTCAGGACGTGCTGCCGGGCATACTCCCGGAGCATCATGAAGGCCTCGAGCCCCGACTGGCGAATCAGGGCATGGTCCCACGGGATGTAATAGGCCACCAGAAAGACACCGGCGATCAGCAGCAGCTTGGTCCGTTCTTTCATTGGCACGGTTTACCTTTTATCTCCTTCGATTTACCGAAAATTATCAGACTCGTATTCCCCGTCCATCGATTTCGTGTTTCGCGATATGACGATTCAGTGGGTAAAAAAACACCCTACCTCCCGCAGATGTCCTCCCGGTGGATATGCGGCAGTTGCAGTGCCAGCCCGGCAACCTCGGGATCATCCTCCAGCCAGTGTTTCAGGTTGCCGATCAGGCTCGCCGCGTAGGGGCTTGTGCCGCCGTCCGCCAGCGCGTAATTGACCCACAGCCCCTCTTTATGAAAGGCAATCAGGCCGGCGTCCTCCAAGATCTTCAGGTGTTTGCTGGCGGTGGACTGGGCCACGCCGAGGGCCTCCTTGATTTCACAGACGCACATGACCCGTTTCTGCAGCATTTTCATGATCTTGACACGGCTCGGATCAGACAGGGCCTTCATCACCTTCAGAAATGTTTTCATACCCGCGACCTCCATATCGTGTTTCGGGAATATAGTGACTCAGGATGGGATTGTCAACAAAAAAGTGGATAGGGCTTCAAGGGAAAAGAAAATGAGAAAATGGGGGTCACATCTCAAATACTGATTATTCGGCCTAAGGATTTTTTGGTCTAAATACTAAACATTTATTATTTGAGATGTGACCCTCTATCGCTCCTAAATAAGTAAACAACCCAACTTCTATGCTCAGATACTCGTTCCCGTCCACTACACCCCGCACCTCATCGGACAGCTTCCTGTTTTTAAAGGTATTTTCAGGCGTTGACATGTGGTGTTCCTATTTGTTAAAAATAGGCAATAAAATTGAAGATAATAGAGCAAGGTAAATTGGCCTGTCAATCAATGGTTTCTGCTCTCGGAGATTCCTCATATAGTGACAAGTGTTACAGTAATATGATAATACGATAAAGGAGTTATATCATGACAGCTATGTCTAACAGAGTTATTGAAGAAGCCCTTTCGCTTCCAGCAGACATCCGTCTGAACTTGGTGGAGAAGCTCATAACAAGCCTCAATCTGCCAATAGATGAGGATATCGATCGCCTTTGGGCAGAAGAGGCAGAGCGTCGCATATCCCAAATCGAAGCCGGCGAGGTTAGTCTCGTCCCAGGTGAGGAGGTTTTTTCCAAGATCCGAGCAAAGTACGGGAAATGAGATTTTATTTCCATGAGGATGCAGAATCGGAGTTTGATAAGGCTGTCAAATACTATGAAGACTCTCGACTTGGACTTGGTCTGGAATTCGCCCAAGAGGTCTACGCTGCAATTACACGTGTCATTCAGTTCCCTGACGCATGGTCGCCTATGTCCAAGAATACACGCCGCTGTCTGGTCAGCCGATTCCCCTTTGGTATCATCTATCAGGTGAAGTCTGGCTACGTTCGCATTATCGCTCTACGCGGGAATGACAGACTTTTTACGAGTGCATTAACATTTACGTCCCGTTATTATAGCTGTCGGCCCGACACCATCCATGCGTTTAATGTCTGAAAATCCGGCTTGCATTAACCAGCTTCTTGTTTCAGACTCCGTGTAGGTATCTCCGGACTCGGTATTAACGACCATATTCAAGGCAAAGAGAGCGCTGAAAAACGGCCCACACCGGTCCTCATCCATAATGAAATCCACGATGACAATCTGACCGCCCTGATTGAGAGCCTTTGCTCCTTTTTCAATAAGAGACCGGTTTTGTTCAGGCGAGTTGCTGTGAATAATGGCTGACAGAAAAACAAGGTCAAAGCCTCTTCCGAATTCGTCGATGTGATAATCACCTTCTATAACCTCGATTCTGTCGGTCATCCCGGACTCATCTATATATTTTCCGGTTAAAGGAACAACATCAGGCAGGTCAAAGACAGTAACATTAATATCCGGGCGTGCATTTACAAAGCCCATAGCATAGGCACCCGAACCACCCCCAACGTCAAGCACCCGCGAGACACCCGCAAGATCGAGCCGGGCGATTACTTCTGCCGATGTTTTGACCGCCCGGTAATGCATGGCTTCAATAAAAGCCGTAGTCCACCGGGGATTTTTTTCTTTTATCGACTTGCCTGTCACCATGCCGCCCTTCTTGACTGCGTCCGTCATCGTACTCCACGATTTCCAGAGATGAACTGTATGCATGAGGCCAGGCATATAGTCTTTTTCACCCTTTACGAGATAACGGGCAGCCGCCTCAGTATTCGAGAAGCGTTTGTTCTCCTTACGGATCAAACCCAGGGCGCACAAAGCATTCAGCAGCCGGTCCGTAGCCCGGATATCAGTACCTGATATGATTGCCACTTCATCCGATGTAAGTTTCTCACGACCAAGGATCGTAAACAGATCCAATTCAAATGCGCTCAAAAGAATACGGCTTTCCTTAAAGGCCGTCGCCATTTGCTGGATTTGTTCCGGCGATGATATTCGACTATTTCTGTCACTACAATCATCCATATCTTTTCTCTCCTTCATCAAACCCACATTTTATCAGGTTAACTGGTTTATTTATAACCGTCCCTTCTGACTGAATGCAATAAAAAATTTTGGTATTCAGATAATATCTATAGAACAGCGGCAATTTAAAGATGTGGCAACTGTCAATACTCTTAGATGTGTTGAAGGTGTTCATGACATAATAAAACTGTCTTGAATTTCCGATTTAACGGCATTTATTAAGGTATCTGTCGGCTATCTGACTGTGGTTCAACGAAGAAATGTATTATTGACTTCACCTACAAGTCCTCAGAACCGTTTCAGGAAAAAATCGATTATTACCTGGTTGTGCTAACCCAAAATTGACCACCCAGAGCAGTAGTTATAATTATGGGTGGTCAATTTTGGGTTAGCAAAAGGTGGTCAATTTTCGGTTGTCATTTCCAATTACCGCTTGAAATCTTCACAAAATGAGGGATTTGAGAGGTTATGATATGGCAAGTCATGTTGAATTCTTGAAAGATATACAAAATACAACATATTGCATTTGAATTTTTCTCTTGCTTGTTAACATTTTTTTTGCTAACAAATAATTTACAGTTATTGTTGATTACTGGTACCGTATTCGGTGTCATATTTTTAAGGTAAAGACGGGAAAGACCGATAAGTTAATCATAAAAGCCAGGAATTCTCCTCAGAACTTAAGATTTGAGGAATTTTGCAAGCTCTGTGAAATTTTCGGTATGAAGCCGAGGAAAGTATCGTCGGGGCACACTATCTATAAATATAAAAGCTCGCCAAGCTATACCCAGTCGATACAGGACGTCAATGGTAAAGCGAAACCTTATCAAGTCGAGCAATTCATGGGCTGAACGAATGGGTTTTTTAGAAAATTTTTGAAGAAGGGGGAAGGAAGTAATGTCTAAACATTCCGTTGTTATTAAATGGAGTGACTCTGATGATGGATTCATCGCAACGGTGCCGGAACTTGAGGGCCTCAGTGCTTTCGGTAATACACCAGAGGAGGCGGCAAAAGAACTATCTGAGGCTAAAGAGTTGTACCTGGAAGTTTTAGAAGAAGATGGCGAAGAAATTCCCGAGCCTGATTTGCTTAAACCTTATAGCGGCCAGATCCGATTAAGGCTGCCAAGAGAATTACATGCATCACTGAGCGAAAGGGCTAAACAAGAAAACATATCTCTAAATACATATCTTGTATACCTCCTCTCAGAAAGAAACGCATCTAAACAGGTAAGGGCTGATATTGCATTATTAAGAACAGACTACGTTTATGCTCCTGCTACACAAAAAACATTATTTATAGCCAATCAGCCGGAAGAATTTGAAGAACTTCCAGTTACTGTTGGAATGATTACTGGTTTTAGCCCTGAATCATATGGGAATACCCAATTTATACCGCACGTTGGTGATAAAGACCAAGGAGACAAAAATGGGCAAAATAGCGAAAGATGAACTTGTTGTTTTATGCGATGATATAAGGGAAGAAGCCGGAAACAAAAGTTCCTTGATGGGTGTATATTCTGATAATTTAATCTTTAAGAGTGTTCCAGCGACACTTCCCAAGATATGTTTATACATCGCGCTGGGAGGAGTTAAACGACAATTTCAAAATATTCACGTAAGAACTAAGTTACCAAAATCAGAGCCTCATTCTTTTGAGCTAAAAGCACCTCCGCTTATTAACGTAGGCCAAAACGTGTCTATGGGTATTGTTATTGCTCCCTTTAAGGTACAAGCTCAAGGTAATGCACTCTTTGAAATTCGTCTTGATGATGATGAAAAACCTTCCTTAACATACAAATTTAAGATTTTAGTTGCAGAATAGGAGAAACATTCTCGGGGGCACGGAAATTCCAGTATATCAATTAAATAGCTTAGCATGATGTCCGGGAAAGTACGAGAAACAGCGATACCACAAAGCGGAAATTATTTTTCCCCGCACACGGACCATGGCTTCAATATATGTAGTGTTTAATTTTTCTAAAAGTGATGCTATCTGCTATATATGACATCGAAGATTACAGTCTGTAGTGTGTTATGGGGTGCCGATCCAGAAAAATCACGCTTTCAGGAAGCAGTCAATATTGATGCATTCGTAAAAAGTCTGTCATTCCCGCGCAGGCGGGAATCCATAGAAGGCTAAGTACTTGAAAAGACTGGATTCCCGTTTTCACGGGAATGACGAGATTGTGCATATTTTGACTTTTTACGAGACTGTCAATATTAATTTAACTTTAACCTCAAAAAATTTACGTAACATAAGTATGTGATCTAATTCATATATATTCTCGATCAGGGGGGTTCGATTCCCTTGCACTTCCGCCATTTTTATGGACAAAATTGCTGAAAATCACGAGATCAGCAGATTCTGACACACCAGCTCATATATACTCAACACGACCATAGCTTACGCTTTTTGAGCCGGTCAAAATTGCACACAGTATATATGTAGCGGAAGGCTTTAGCCTTCCACACGCATCGACACGTAGCACATAGCGGAAATCTTTAACCTTACCTTAGAAGAGAATGGAGACCTAAAGGTCTCCGCTACATGGAATTCATGTATACTCTATAAGGAAAATTGTACCATAAAAGGCATGAAAGTCGGAGTTAAAGGGTAGTTTTTTGTGTGCTTTGTGGTGAAAAAATACGACAGAAAAGCTCAAATTTTGGCCGATTACAGTATAACTATCTGTTCTCTACACATTTTCCAATCTCCCAAGAGTGTCGGCCTATCTTCGTGTCAATCAAGAAATGTCACTTCGACCGCAGGGGGAAATCTAAGGTTTCTCAGTCGTGAAAACTCCTTCTGGGAATGACAAAGTATCATTGACATGACACTATCCCCGTTCTTTTGATCCTTTCTTGCCTTTCTTCCTGAAAGTTAAATATACTGGTAGAAATTATGGAGGAGAGAAAATGAATCTTTCAAAAGTAGACATCAAGAAGACTATGATCCAATGGGATGAGGCATGGAATCGATCATAAAAGAGTCAGATTTTCCGTAGCAGCTTCATGCTCCAAAGGATTTTCAACATGTTCAATTAAACATTGTAGATAACAACAAAAAAAGAGATAATAATTAGTAATATCCAAGACGAAAATAGTATAATGTTTTCTGTGTAGCGAAGCCATAAACAAGTCAAGAAAAAGGAGATGCACCTTTCTCCCCATGCTTAAAGGGAGGGGTTCCGGGTGCAGAAGTTGTATGAATCACACCAGAAATACTTTATGGATTTTAGTGTTGGCGCTTATTACAGGATTTGTTACATTGGCAGTTAGCACGGTGGAAAATTTATATTCAGATGATTCTACTGAGAAAAAGTTTATAAAAATGAAAAAATCAATGGTAGATGAGCAAATCAAAAGAAGGGGCGTTACGGATAAAGATGTCATTGATGCCATGTTATCTGTTCCCAGACATCTGTTTGTACCGGAAGGACTTGTTTCAAAAGCCTATAATGACTGTCCCCTGCCCATAGGCTATGGACAAACCATTTCTCAGCCCTTTATTGTAGCCTATATGACTGAAATCTTAAAATTAAACACGGATGATATCGTACTTGAAATTGGAACGGGTTCCGGCTACCAGGCGGCTATTTTGTCTTGTCTGGTTAAAGAGGTTTATACTATCGAGATCATCCGGGAGCTTGCGGAATCGGCAACCGGGCGATTGAAAAAATTAGGCTATAATAACGTGGAAGTAAAAAATGCTGATGGCTATCATGGCTGGCCTGAGCGTGCCCCATTCGATGCCATCATTGTCACAGCGGCAGCAGGTCACATCCCTCCTCCACTTTTGAAACAACTACAAGCAAAAGGGAGAATGATTATACCGGTTGGAGGGTTTTTTCTGACTCAAAATCTGGTCTTGATCATAAAAGAAGATGAAGAAAAAATAACCACCCAAAACGTGATGCCCGTAAGATTTGTTCCTCTTACAGGCAAACATTGATGCTTTCGCAAAAAGTCTGTCATTCCCGCGCAGGCGGGAATCCATAGAAGGCTAAGTACTTGAAAAGACTGGATTCCCGTTTTCACGGGAATGACGAAATTGTGCATATTTTGACTTTTTACGAGACTGTCA
>JAUWQS010000499.1 GCA_030610915.1 Pseudomonadota bacterium
ATTGCGATGTAAGCGCCCGCCATAAATCCCCGAAGTAATAACTGAAATACTGAGAGTTTCGACTTGTATGTCCCTGCCTTTGCCGCAAGACCTACCACAACTGGTGGTGTGTTAAATGCCATACCTTCTCCTCCTTCTTAAAGTGTATTTTTAACTTATCAACTTAAAATTACCACACACAATATCCGCAATCACCGCATCCTCGAACGTAACCGGTCTGGCAGCAGTAAGTATGCTTCATGCCTCTTTGCACTAACTGACAAACGTCTCTTTCATCTCTTTTTTCCATACACAGAGCAACTTACCTCCATGCTCCTTGGCCTGAATCAATTCCCATTCATGCTCCCCTTCTTCGTCAAACGTCTTCTCTAATGCATCGAGAGAACCTCCTGCTCGACGCGCAGCTGCCTCAGCCATCTCCGGAGGGAGGACGGCATCCAAATCTACAATAGTTGTCTTGTATTTCCATTTTGCCATGTTAACACCTCCTCAAAATTTTAAAGAACTAAAAGTTAACAGTCTCGTAAAAAGTCGGAAAAATACTTTTTTGTCATTCTGAGTGATAGTGAAGCATCTGATATCATTGAGATTCTTCGTCGCTCTGCTCCTCAGAATGACACTGCGTGGACTTTTTACGATTTCATCAAATGTTTCAACCTGCAGGTTCCCGCATCAGATGCAAGACCTGTTACCTTTGGCGGTGCGCTGTAAAACAATCACACCAGGGTCACGTAAAGGCTGTTTTGTGATTCCATCTCTCCACAGCCCCACCTCCCTCAATAACTGGCAATCAAGAAAAAAATCCGTAAGCGCTCACCGCAGAACTCGCAGAGAAACTATTCTTGTAAGCCAGGAACTAACCCGGACAAGCCGGAAAAGCTCAAAGCTTCTTGTTGGATTTCGCACCTCAACACAACGAATAGTCCATATCTGAGTAGTTACGCACGGACAAACAAGTTTGTCCATGCCACCCGCTGGTTAATTGTTTTGTCGTCTCTGCGTTCTCTTCAGTGAATAATTCCTACGCCGCCTCTACCTTAACCGCACAGACCTTATATTCAGGGATCTTGCCAATGGGGTCAAGCGCAGGATTTGTAAGCAGATTAACAGCAACCTCCCTGAAATGGAAGTTCATAAAGATAACTCCTTCCGGTGAACGGTCGGTCACCTTTACCCTGGCCTCGATGCTGCCACGCCTCGTGGTTACCTTTACCAGTTTACCGTCCTCAACGTCATATTTTTTCGTGTCCAGGGGATTGATCTCCACCAGGCTCTCAGGATACCTTTCAGAAGGCCCTTTGGCGCGACGCGTCATTGTCCCGGTATGGAAGTGATAAAGGACTCGGCCGGTTGAAAGGATCATCGGATACTCATCATCGGGCATCTCAGCCGGAGGTATGTATTCGATAGCGTGGAATAACCCTAATCCACGTGTAAACTTATCCTTATGCAGATATCTTGTCCCGGGATGATCCACGTTCGGACAGGGCCACTGAAGCCCCTCTTTTTCGATCCGTTCATAGGTGATCCCGCCATAACTCGGCGCTACCCTGTTAATCTCATCCATGATTTCACTGGCGGATGCATAACTCATCGGGTAGCCAATCCTGGTTGAAAGATCGGAGATGATCTCCCAGTCGGTCCTGGCATCTCCAGGAGGAGGAACAGCCTTTCTGATCAGTTGAACCCTCCTTTCGGTGTTGCTGAAGGTGCCGTCTCTCTCCGCAAAGCATACCGACGGCAGCACAACA
>JAUWQS010000219.1 GCA_030610915.1 Pseudomonadota bacterium
AAGAATTTAAAATGATTACGAAAGTCCGAAAATTACGAAATAACTGCGTGGAAACAGGAAATGGGAGAAAAATACCGGTGATGATCCGCGTAGATCGGTGGCTGAATAGTTACCACTGATGTTTAATACTTTATGGAAAAATATCCCGTTTTTATCAAGGAGCAAAAATATGAGTGTAGAAAAAAGTCCAGGAGAACAATTCAGCGGAGCTGCCAGGTATGTTCTGGATGAGGAGCTTGCCCAGATAGTCAATATTACAATGGCTCTGGAGATGCCGCTGCTTCTTAAAGGAGAGCCGGGAACGGGCAAGACCATGCTGGCACACGCCATTGCAGAGTCTCTCAATATGAGGTTGATTGTTCTGAATGTCAAATCGAGCATGAAGCTTATCGAGGCTCTTTACCAGTACGATACCCTCACACGCCTGAATGACAGCCGTTTTGGTGATTCTAAAAGGGATGTCAGTAATATCGAAAGTTATATCAAGATGGGTAAGGTAGGCCAGGCTTTTGTATCGGACGAAAGGGTTATCCTGCTGATCGATGAAATCGACAAGGCCGATACTGATTTTCAGGATGATATGCTTGATGTGCTGGATCAGATGGAATTCGATATCATTGAGATCGACAAAACCATGAGAGCCAGGCATAGACCGGTCATTATTATCACTTCCAATGCCAAAAAGGATCTGTCCGATCCTTTCTTAGGCCGTTGCAACTTTCACCACATTGCCTTTCCCGAGCCTGACATGATGAGAAAGATTATCCGGGTCCACTTCCCCGACATTGACAGGGAAGCGCTGGATCATACGATCACGGCCTTTTACCGGGTGAGAGAATTCAGAGGTATTGAGAAAAAACCTGCAACAAGAGAGCTGATCAACTGGATTCGCGCCCTGAAGGCAGACCCGGATTTCAGGGTCAAGAGTTTGACTAAAGGAGATATCCCTTACATGGGTGTTCTATTTAAGAAAAGCCCGGACCTGACAATCGCAAGGAATTCCGTTTCCCGGATGCGGCTATGATGGGCAACTGTTACAAAGGCTGAAGGCTGAAGGAAAAACAACCTAATAGCGTATCATTTCAGTAAATGGGGGGGGGTTATCTTTGCTGGCTGCTGGTTTGGTATGAGTTCCCACGCGGGAGCATGGGAACGAGGGAGAAATGTGGGTTCACGGTTCACGGTTCAAACGTTAGAACGTTAAACAACCCGAGCAGTTACGGTTTTTTCTTGCCATTTTTGCACGAATTTTACAACTAAGGGACTAACAGCCTTCAGCCTTCAGCCTAAACAACCTAACATCAGGAGTGATCAATCGTGTTTACTGATTTCTTTTATCTCTTAAGGCAGGTGAATATTCCAGTCTCTCCCACCTCATTTCTCAAACTTCAGAAGGCCCTGAGCATGGGGCTTATTACATCTATTGATGATTTTTACACGGCTGCCCGCACAATCCTGGTAAAGAGTGAAAGATGTTTCGATCTTTATGACCGGGCATTTGCACACCATTTTGAAGGGGCTGAACTTAAAGAACCGGACGAATTTGAGCTGTCTGAGGTGGCCCGGGCAATGCTGGAGGAATGGCTGAAAGATCCGGAGGGGCTTGCTGAGGCTCTGGGTATTGACAAAGAATCTCTAAACAGGCTGAATCCTGACGAACTGCTCCAGTACTTCCTTGACCGCTTGAAAGAGCAGACGGAAGAACACCACGGCGGAAATAAATGGATTGGCACAAGAGGCACGTCTCCCGTGGGACATTCAGGCTATCATCCGGGCGGAATGAGGGTCGGTGGAGTTTCCAGAAATAAATCGGCCGTCAAGGTGGCCATGGACAGAAGATATCGTGATTATTCCCAGGAAGGGCCACTCACCCAGGCGCAGATAGGAGAGGCCTTGAAGAGATTGAGAAACATGATAGCAGTTGGGCCCAAAGACGTCATCAATATCGATGAGACGATTTACCGGACCATGAAGAATGCCGGGGAGATAGAAATTGTCTTTGACCGGAGCCTGAAAGACCGTCTCAGTGTCATTCTGGCCATAGATAATGGCGGGTGGTCTATGGAACCTTATATAGCAGTTGTCCAGACACTCTTTAACTATGCAAGGGCGCAGTTCAAGGAGCTGAAGACCTTTTTCTTTCACAATACGATATATGATAATTTATGGGAGGATGCCCCCAGGTATAAAAAGCCATTCAGCGTGGATGATCTGGTCCGGCTCGATCCTAATACACGGTTTATCATAGTTGGCGATGCGAGCATGGCCCCCTACGAGTTGATGTCCACCGATGGCTCCATCCACCTGGGAGAAAGAACATTGAAACCAAGTTATCACAGGCTGCAGTTCATCGCCGAGACGTTCCCCCACTCTGTCTGGCTGAACCCTGTGATGTCACCGGAATGGCCCTATACCCGA
The DNA here is from genome assembly GCA_030610915.1 of Pseudomonadota bacterium. The sequence continues at coordinate 2,419 of JAUWQS010000219.1, forward strand.
ACCATCAACACCATTCGTGAAATATTTCCCATGTTTGAATTGACCATCGACGGGATGGAAGAGGCAGTAACATGCCTGATGCGCAGAAACTAGTAAGCTTAAGAGCTGGTGAGCTGGTGAGCTTAAGAGCTTAACCTTGAACCACTCTTACCGGTGTCTTTGTCTCTCTACCCGGCTGTTTGATGGCCGATAACGTAATGGATCTGTTTGACCAATCTGAAAAAGAGACAATGGAAAAGGCACGTCCCCTTGCAGACAGGATGCGTCCCGAAACCCTTGAGACCTTTGTGGGTCAGGTCCACCTCCTTGGCAAAAACGGGCTGCTCCGCAACGCTATAAAAAAGGACAGGCTTTTTTCAGCGATCTTCTGGGGGCCTCCCGGATCGGGCAAGACTACCCTCGCCCGCATCATAACCCGTGAGACGAAATCTCATTTTGAAAATTTTTCCGCTGTGCTTTCCGGGATAAAAGAGATTCGAGCTGTTATTGAGGAAGCAAAGAATCAGAGGCATTACCACCATAAAAAGACAATTCTCTTCGTAGATGAGATACACAGGTTTAACAAGGCTCAGCAGGACGTCTTTCTGCCCCATGTGGAAAGTGGCCTTATCACTCTTATCGGCGCGACTACAGAAAACCCCTCTTTCGAGGTGATTGCGCCGCTCCTCTCCAGGGTTAGGGTGATGGCGTTGAAACCATTCACCGATGAGGATTTATCAGTCATCCTGAAGCGGACCATCTGCGACGGGGAGAAAGGTCTGGGCACCCTTTCTCTTGATATTGAACCAGAAGCGCTTGCGCATATCATCCGGACAGCCGATGGAGATGCCCGCACAGCCCTGAACAATCTGGAGGCGGCAGCATCTCTCGTACAGAAAAAGGGTAGAGGTGAAAGAAAAATCACCCGTGTCATGGTTGAGGAGGCACTTCAGAAAAAAGCCCTCCGGTATGACAAAGCCGGTGAAGAACACTACAACCTGATATCTGCCTTTCATAAAAGCCTCCGCGGGAGTGATCCCGATGCCGCACTTTACTGGCTGGTTCGCATGCTTGAGGCAGGTGAGGAACCGCTCTACATTGCGCGTCGCATGGTCAGATTTGCCTCTGAAGATGTGGGAAACGCCGATCCCAGCGCCCTATCCATGGCCGTTTCCGCCATGCAGGCCTTTCAATTTATCGGTCTCCCTGAAGGGGAGCTTGCCCTGGCCCAGGTTGCTGTTTATCTTGCCACAGCCCCCAAAAGCAACGCCATCTATGAAGGTTACAAAAAGGCTAAAGAGGTCATAGGCAGGACCGGCACGCTTCCTGTGCCGCTCCATATACGAAATGCACCGACAAAACTGATGAAGGATTTTGGGTATGGCAAGGGCTACCTATATGCCCATGACTTTCCCGATACCTGTGTGCCGCAGGAGTATCTGCCGGAAAAACTGAGGGGGCAGATTTACTACCTGCCCACAGACAGAGGTTATGAGAAGATCATCAGGAAAAGGCTTGAAAAATGGCGCAAGATACGAGGCAACTATTCAGCTTAGATAGTGCCCGAACGAAAACTGTCTTTTTCGCCAATCTCTGCGTCAGGTAAAAATTTTAATCCTCGAAATACTCAATGTATTACTGCGGTTAAAATTTTGATCTTCCTTGACCTTGACGAAAAATCCTAGTTTTCGTTCAGACACTAAATAGTGCCCGAACGAAAACTGTCTTTTTCGCCCATATCTAC
>JAUWQS010000029.1 GCA_030610915.1 Pseudomonadota bacterium
TGAGCTCACGCCGAAGCCTGTCAACTCGTAAATTCGTTTCATCTCTCCCAAATTTCTAATTTCCAATTTCAAGCCGTGAATGGCTAAGATTCACAATCACTTTTACATACCGGAGTTTGCCCCTATTTATTGAGCTGATACAGAATATAGCTGATTTGTAATTCCTAAAGGAGAAATATTGAATGAAAAATTTTAAACAATACCTGATCGTCTTACTTGTAATACTCATATCCGGTGGAAGCTGGTGGTTTTTGAGCGCTTATTATGAAGGGGAAAAACCTGTCCTGAGATTAAGTGAACCCATCGACACAATCGGCCGGAAAAGAATATTTGATATTATTGCCACAGACAAAAAGAGCGGGCTTAGAAATATCCTGGTGACAATCTCCCAGGATAAGAAAAAGCACACTCTCTATTCAAGGGATTACGCCGTAAGAGGAATAAAAGAAAAAACTTTCAGCATCGAAGTAAATTCCAGAGACCTGAAGCTGCATGATGGAGAGGCATTGATCAAGATATCGGCAGTTGACTATTCCCTTCGTAAGAATAGCTCCGCCCTCGATGTCATGGTAACTATCGATGTTACCCCGCCTCAAATTTATCTCCTCAGTTCCGCTCATTATATCAATCCTGGCGGAACGTGTATTGCCATCTACAGTATACCTGAAAAGGTTGTCAAAAACGGTGTGCGCGTTGGAGGAAATTTTTTCACGGGGTACCCGGTCAACCTCGCCGGTAAAGATTGTTACATCGCCTACTTTGCGCTTCCCCTTGACGCAAAAAAGGAAAACACCCTAATAGAAATCGTTGCCGGAGATAAGGCCGGGAATGAATCGTTAAATAGTCTCCCATACCACATAAAGAGCAGAAAATTTCGGGCAGACAGCATAAATATTACCGACAGCTTTCTCAAGCGAAAAATGCCTGAGTTTCAACAGAGAAATGACAGCTTGCAGGGAATGACGCCGTTGGAAATTTTTCAATACGTGAACAGGCAAGAGCGGTTGGATAATTTCAAGACAATCCAATCCATCTGTGGAAAATCAGGGACAAAGCAACTCTGGCGGGGACCTTTTCTCAGGATGAAAAAAGCCGCCACAACAGGCCGATTCGGTGACAAAAGAACCTATTATTACAAAAGTAAGACGGTAGGTAGAAGTATTCACATGGGAATAGATCTTGCCTCCACGAAGAATGCCAGGGTTGCTGCCTCCAACAGCGGCATAACCGTTTTCACCGGCTATCTCGGAATTTACGGCAATACCGTGATAATAGACCACGGCCTGGGCCTCTCCAGTCTCTATGGACACCTGGGAATGATAAAGGTCAAACAGGGAGAGACGGTGGCAAAGGGTGATATTATAGGGTACACTGGCGCATCGGGTCTCGCCGGCGGAGATCATCTCCACTTCAGCATACTGGTTGGAGGCAGATTCGTGGATCCACGGGAATGGTGGGACTCTCACTGGATAAAGGATAATGTGGAAAGGAAATTAGAAATTAGAAATTTGGGAGAGAGATAAAACGAGTTGACAGCACAAAGGCATGAAGGCCAAATTTCTAATTTCCAATTTCAAGTTTCAAGCGGTGAAGGCTTACGATTTATCGAACCCAAAAGCCGAACGGAGCGGATAAATCCCCCCCCCCTACAACCGCAAACATCAGACCATAAATAGGCTTAAGCGCCCAACCACTAACAGCCTTCAGTCTAAATGCCTTCAGCCTATCTACCTGAAATGTCTCTGTGTTTGATATTCGCCAGATAATTCTTACGTGAAAAATACTCTCCCAACTGATTCAACGTTACGACAGATCTGTGCCTTCCGCCGGTACATCCAAGGGCGATATTGATGTTTGACTTCCCCTCCTCTTCATACAGGGGTATCAGATAATCCATCAATTTGAATAACTTTTGAAGAAATGTTTTTCCCTCTTCACATTCAAGGACATAATCCTGAACCCTTTTGTTGTTGCCATCTAATTTCTTCAGTCCATTCACAAAATAGGGATTGGGAAGGAACCTGACATCCAGAACTATATCCGCATCCGGCGGCAGTCCATAGCGATATCCGAACGAGGTAAGATTAATTACGAGCCTTCTAACGGCAGAAGACGAGTGATAATATCGCTGAATAGCTTCTCTTAGTTGATGAACATTCTCAAAGGATGTGTCAATAATATTATCTGCCATCTCTTTTAGCGCCGACAACTTTTCTCTTTCCAGTTTGATACCATCAATGACGGCGCCTTTTTCAGAGAGTGGATGAGCCCTTCTCGTTTCGCTGAATCTGCGCAACAGCGCTTCATCGCCTGCATCTAAAAATAATATCTCAATTTTGTATCCCTTTTCTCTGAGCTGAGAGAAAATATCCGTATATTTCTCCAGAAAAGATTTCTGTCTTAAATCCATAACAAGCGCAATTTCCGATATTTCACCCGACGAACCGGCTTGAATCTCCAGAAACCTGGGAAGGAGAACAACCGGCAGGTTATCCACACAGAAAAATCCTATGTCCTCAAGTGAACGAAGCGCTGTGGTCTTGCCTGAACCGGAAAGGCCTGTTACTATTACGACACGCAAATTCTTCATTGTTCTTTTAGTGTCTGTCATGAAATAAGTGTTGCAGTTCGGCGCTCAGATTTGGGTCATGTTTAGTCGATATGAATGAGCAAAACCGCAGGGCTAACAGGGTTCTTTTGAGGATTTTGCGATTGAAAATCGGCTAAAGATGGCCTGAAGATGAAATGTATAAATATGAGTAACTACTCAGGTTCACGGTTCCAGAGTTCACGGTTCAACGGTTGAAGGAAGAGAATCGAGCAATATCTCAATAAATTTGGGTAGAGGCAACTCTAATCGCCCATATCGGGAGGTTAAAACCTCCCCTCCCCTCCCCTAATTTATTGAGAAGTTCGCAGGGTGGATTCGCTCCTTAATCCACCCTGCGAACTGGATGCGACCAACCGTTGAACCGTGAACAGTGAACCTGACAACCTGAATAGTTACCTTATTTCATGACAGACCCTCAGCACGTTTTATCCTTTTCTCTGATTATCCTGTAGAGATCATCCGCAGACTTTGCCAGCATTAACTCTGTTCTGAAGGAGCTATCTTTAAGCATGCGCGATATCTTTGCCAGCGCTCTCAGGTGCTGTCCTGCTGAATTCTCCGGCGCCATCAATAGAAAGAAAATGTGAACAGGCCTGCCGTCTAAAGAGTCAAAATCGATTCCATCTTTACTCCGTCCAAATGAGACGATAATATCATCAAGACCGGCAAGTTTTCCGTGAGGTATCGCAATCCCGTCACCTATACCGGTGCTTCCCAATCTTTCTCTTTCAAGCAATACTTCAACTATCTCATCGTAATTAACTCTAATATCAGATTTTAAAAATACCTTCGACAACTCTGTAAGAACTTCCACTCTGGTCTTCGATTTCAATTTTTCAATAACAAATTCCTTTTTGAGCACACCTGTGATGTTCATTAAGTTATCCTCAGAGCTTCAATTACTTGCTTCTATCAGAGCATAATTCCCATCTTCACGCCTGTAAATAACACAGACCTTTTCGGAAAGTGAATCTCTATACACGATAAACCTGTTTTTAGCTACCTCCATCTCCATAACAGCCTCCTCAAGGAACATCGGTTTCAATACAATCGTTCTGGTTTCCACCACTTTTGGATGTTCCATATCTTCATAATCTTCAAGTTCTGACTCAACCGAATCGATATTTTCATTCATAGAGGCGCCGGCTGCCTTATGATCTCTGATCTTCCCCTTGTGTTTTTTTATCTGACGCTCAATTTTCTCTATTACATTATCGACAGCAATATGCATATCCTTGGCTTCTTCCCTGCCATTTATGGTCATCCCTCCGGCCACCAGATTCACCTCAGCTACATTCCTGAACTTTTCTACAGAGAGAACAACATTGGCCTCTGCCGGATTATCTATATATTTTTCCAGCTTCTTCAGCCTCTCTTCTACATAGTCCTTAAGCCAGCTTTCTCCTTCTGTATTCTTATAAGTCACAGAAACCTGCATATATACCTCCTCTCTAAACTAAAGTTTCGAGTTTCGAGTTTCGAGTTTAAGGTTACGAGTTAAACTCGAAACCCGAAACTCAAAACCATGTCTGAACAGCCTTTTCGTTCAGACACTATTTCTCCTCTGGAAAATATTGCCTTCTCTTTGAAAAAGAAAGAACACCCATTGAGTCTCTGTATTTTACCACGGTTCTCCTTGCTATGGATATTCCGTGTAGACTCATCAGAATATTGACAATTTGACTATCGTTATATGGTTCTCTTTTATTCTCCTTGCTAATTATCTTTCTTATCTTCTCTTTAACGCTCTCAGAGGCTATGGGACTTCTGCCCATCCTTTTTATGCTACTGTTGAAGAAATACTTTAATTCAAATATCCCTCTCGGGCTATGCATATACTTATTGGTGGTCACTCTGCTTATCGTAGATTCATGCATCTCAACATCATCTGACACGTCTCTCAGAACCATGGGGCTTAAATAATCAATCCCCTTATCAAAAAATTCCCTCTGAATTTTCACGATGCTTTCCGTCACCCTGCAAATCGTTTTCTGCCGTTGCCGTATACTTTTAATCAACCATGCAGCAGACTGCAGTTTCCCCTTTACATACTCCCTGCAATTATCAGCTTTTGAATTTTCACCTGCGCCACTCAGGATCTCCTTATAAAAATTGCTTATTTTAAGCCTCGGCAGACCATCGTCATTTAAAACAACCCTGTAATCATCGTCTACCTTAAAAACAAATACATCCGGGACAATGTACAGCGGAACCTCCTCATTATAAAGAAGGCCCGGTTTAGGGTTCATAGCAGTTATTACGGGAACCGCTTTCAGAACAACAGAAAGAGGGATATCAAGTTTCCCGGCAATACTATCATAATTTTTTGTTTCGAGATCTTTCAAACATTCTCTTATAATAGTTTCCACCAATGGATTCGAAATGCCAAAAAGACCGGCCTGAATTAATAGACATTCCTTAAGGTCTCTTGCAGCAATGCCGGGCGGATCAAATTCCTGAACTTTCTCACAGGTTTTTTTGACAAAACTTACGTCAGCACCTTCTTGTTCAGATATTTCCTCAAGCGATACCATCAGATATCCGTTATTATCAAGATTGCCTATTATCTGTTCGCCAATTCTTTTTTCAGCATCTGTAAAGTGGGAGAGATTGAGTTGCCACATAAGGTGATCGGTAAGCGATGCTTTCTTTGTCAACACATTGTCCCAGGACGGGGCTTCAACAGCTTCTCGATTATATGTTACTCCGGAGGAACTATAATCTTCAAGATAGCTGTCCCAATCAAAATCCTCTTTCCCGTCGCCATCACCAGTAAGTTCTTCCGTCCTTTCAACTGCCTTCGTCTCGTCCTTCGCCGGTGTTATCTCATCCACGGTATCATCACCGGCCGCTGCCTCCTCAAGCAGAGGATTTTCCTCCATCTCCTGATTAATCGTATCAACCAGTTCTAACCTCGACAACTGAAGAAGTTTAATCGCCTGTTGCAATTGAGGCGTCATTATCAACTGCTGGGTCAGTTTAAGGCTTTGTCTGAGTTCAAGCGCCATTTTGTTTCTGCCTTAGTAACGATTCACGGTTGTAGATGAGCTGGTAAGCTCTTAAGCTGATGAGCTCATGAGCTTATCACCTTATCAACTTATCAGCTCATCAGCTTATCAGCTTGCTCTTCAAGTAATCGGAGTAATCCGTGTAATCTGCGTAATCTGCGGATTAAGACGCCGAATTTTATTTTACTGGAGCTGAAAATCTTCCCCAAGGTAAATCTTTTTTGCAATTTCGCTATTGGCTATGTAATGGGGATACCCTTCCACCAGTATGGCCCCCTCATTCACTATGTATGCCCTGTCGCAGACTGAAAGGGTCTCCCTGACGTTGTGATCGGATATTATTATACCAATCCCCTTCGATTTGAGTTTAAGTATTATCTTCTGAATATCCGCTACCGCAAGAGGATCAATTCCGGCAAAAGGCTCGTCAAGAAGAATATACTTGGGAGATGTCACGAGAGCCCTTGTAATCTCCACCCTCCTTCGTTCCCCACCGGAAAGTGAATAGGCCTTATTCTTTGCAAGATGGGAAAGATCAAGCTCCTGAAGAAGTCCTTCCAATCTGCCTGCCCTTTCCTCCTTGCCAATACCAAGCGTCTCAAGAATTGCCATTATATTTTCTTCAACCGTTATCTTCCTGAATATTGACGGCTCTTGCGGAAGATAATTTATACCCTTTCTTGCCCTGATATACATGGGATACTCGCCGATGTCTTCCCCTTTGAGCAAAATACTTCCGCCATCAGGTTTTATAATACCCACAATCATATAAAAAGTTGTGGTCTTTCCCGCGCCATTGGGTCCAAGAAGACCTACTACCTCTGCCGGGTTGACCTCTATGTCAATCTCATTTACAACCCGTCTGCCGCCATATATCTTTATCAATCCGGTTGCTGACAGCTTTCCCATAAATCAATTCGACTCTTTCAGGTGAAGAGTGCCGTTTTTAGTCTCCTTCGGGTAGATTGTCGCCCTTACCCGCCCGTCGGGGCCGCTTTCGACAACACCTCTGTTCTCCTTTAGGAAAACAACGGTTTTTTCACCTTTTATTATGTTATCACCATCTTGCATAACAGTATTTCCCGTCACAATGATTTTTTGCTCATCATTGTAAAAAACTGCCTTCTTGCCCGTGACGATCCTTTCCCCCTGGGTCATTCTCACATTTCCCTCCGCCTCGATCCTGTCTATCTCTCCCTGTTTTATGATACCGGCAGTTCCTGTCTTCTCCGACTCCCCTTCCTTTTTTTTATAATACAGAAAAAGTGAATCCGACTTTATAGTCTTATCTTCCTGGGTTGCCACAACATTTCCGGAAAATACAACAAGCCCCTTCTCATTATATGCATCGAGACGATCAGAAACTATCTGTATCTGTCCGCTCTTTTCTGCCTGCTCATCACCTCCGGCGCAAATATGTGAAAAGGGGAGAATCATAAACATTGCCGACAATATTAGCAGGATATTTTTTCTCAAGCCACATCTCCTCTTGGGGTTCACGGTTCACGGTTCAACGGTTAAAAGCTATCAACCGTGAACGATTACTAAATTCTTTGTAACTACTCACGTAGTCACGTGATTTCTTTGTATTTAAACCTAAGCTGCGTCCATCTGTGTGAATCTGTGGCTGAGTAGTTACCAAAACGTTCAATTACCATCGCTCTATAACCGTGAACTGTGAACCTATTTAATAAGCGTCCTCACCGCCGATAACAGAGTAACTTTCTCAGTTTTCAATGAAAGAGACATGCCGATTCCGCTTACCTCCATTTGAGGGTTTTTCATGGTAATACGTCCATCGGTATACACCCTCTTGTCTGAAGAGTAGTAATCAAGATAATCGGTTGAAAAACGATCACCCTTATCGGAGACTACTTCGACATCTCCGCATATCTTGATATTCTTTGTATCCGTGCGAAGGCGACCTTCATCACCGGTCATTACATAGGTCTTGCCGCCGGACATTATGAGCTTCACCCTGATGTTTTCAAAAAAGACTACGTTATCTTTTTTCACGTATTTTGCGGTATCTGCGTTTATTTCCCATATAGAGTCAGGATCGCCCACCTCTGTATAATGGACATCCCTGATCTGAAGGTCGACATTTTTTGACATTATCTTCAGCAGGGCAGCCCTGTCCTTCTTAATATCTCCTTTCAGCCACATGCAGGCTACAAACAGGATTACAAGAATAATCAAGCCTCCTGTTATGGCGATCTTCTTCCCTGATCTAAAAAAATTACTTAATATCATTAATATCTTAATATCATTCTATTTGAAACATGTAAAGATAAACATAATTCCAATTATTTCAACCTGTTGGGCTTACAGCAAAAATGAAGCCAAATCATCGATATCAATTCACCGCAGAGGCGCAAAGAGCGCAAAGTTTTAAATATAAAAATAAAAAACTTCTCGTTTTTGTCCTTTACGCTTTTCTTTGCGTCCTTCGCGTCTCTGCGGTGAACGCTTACGATCATGAAAATGTTAGCCGGAAATCTTCAAACCATATTTTGAGGCAATCTCAGGCCATTTTCCCTGAACATCAAGAATCATCTCGCATATCTCCCTCACTGCGCCCCTGCCTCCTCTTTTAACCGTAACGTAATTGGCCGCTTTCTTTGCATATACCGCCGCATCCGCCACAGCAACAGAGAACCCTACCCTGTTGAAGACGGGAATATCAACAATATCGTCTCCCACATACGCAACATTGTCACTACTGATGTTTCTCTTCCTGAGAATCTCTTCAAAAACTTCAATTTTATTGTAGGCGCTCTGATAAACCTCTTTAATCCCAAGGTCTTTTGCGCGATGGTCAACCACCTTTGAACTCCTTCCGGTCAAAAGAATAACATCAATTCCATATCCTGTCAGAAGCCTTATACCGTGCCCGTCCCTGACGTCAAAGTTCTTTGTCTCATTTCCAAGATCATCAATAATTATCCTTCCGTCCGTCAAGACCCCGTCAACATCCAGTATCAGCAGATTAATTGGTTTGATTTTTCTCACCAGTCTTTCATCAAGCAACTTATTCATAGATCATCCTTTATTTTAATTATTCACCGCAGAGAACGCAGAGCTCGCAGAGAAACTATTTCTGTAAGCAACCTGAGTAGTTGCGTAATAGCTCAATAAATAGGGGATTACATTTTAAAAGTGTTGGTCTCGATCCACGGTAAGCGTTTACTGAACATTGAAATTAGAAAATAGAAATTGGAAATTCGGCCTTCATGCTTTTGTACTGCTCGACTGAGCTTGCCGAAGTCTGTCAACTCGTAAACTCGTTTTATCTCTCCCAAATTTCTACTTTCCAATTTCAAGCTGTGAACGGCTATGACCCACAATCATTTTTACATACTTGGGTTGGCCACTATTTATCGAGATAATACCTTTCATCTTTCCTCTCTCTTCACTATCTCATCTATCTCTTTTAGCACGGTGAGCAGGCCGGGAAGAGAAGCAAGATAAAGAGAATTGGGGCCATCACAAAGCGCGCATTCGGGATCGGTGTGAACCTCTAAAAAAAGACCATCAATTCCCCCGGCAACAGCCGCTCTTGAAAGGCAGGGGACCATCTCTCGCTGGCCGCCTGAGGCATTGCCGGCGCCGCCCGGCAGTTGCACACTATGGGTGGCATCGAAGATAACAGGATACCCCATAGCCCGCATCAGTGGAAGCGACCGCATATCAACGACAAGATTGTTGTACCCGAAGCTTGTTCCCCTCTCTGTAATCATTATGTTATCATTACCGGTTGAAGAGGCCTTCTCCAAAATGTTGGACACATCCCATGGCGCTAAAAACTGCCCTTTTTTAATGTTTATTATTTTTGTATTCCTGGCAACTTCAATTATGAAATCTGTCTGCCGGCAGAGAAAAGCCGGCACCTGGATCACATCCAGCACACTGGAGGCTTTCTCAATTTCCTCAAAACGATGAACATCTGAAAGAACTGGAATGGAAAGATCTTCCTTGATCCTCTTTAGAATTTGAAGCCCTTTAGTCAGGCCAGGGCCCCTGTAAGAACTCATGGAGGTGCGATTCGCTTTATCGTAGGAAGCCTTGAATATTAACGGTATTTCAAGCTCACCGGTAATCTCCTTCAAAATTGAGGCTGTATTCATGGCGCTTTTTTCATCCTCAATCACACAGGGACCGGCAATAAGTAAAAAAGGCGCGCCGCCACCTATAACAAAATCATCTAAAAATATCCGCTTCATAAATTTATTCCTCATACCTCGTCAAATGGTCGAGTGGCCATTATTCAATTTTAATATTTAAATTTCGGTTAATTGCTTCCCGACTCGATGACTCAACTATTTGACGAAGTCTAATCCCCGTACTTTTGCTGCAAAATCCTGATCTTCATCTGAGGTATTTTATCCGCCGCCCTCCTCGAATTTGGATTCAGTTTGTACGCATGCGTATATTCTCTGAGGGCGTTATTGTACATCTTTTTCTTTTCATAAGCCGCTCCCAGATTAAGATATACCGCATAGTCTTTTTTGTTGTAACGTACTGATTTCTTATAGTATTCGATCTCTTTATCAATATTTTTCTTAAGCTTGTAGACATAAGCAATGTTTGAGTATGTTTCAGATCTCCGCGAGTTCAGTTTGATCATTTTCTTGTAAGTCTTTATAGCGCTATTGTAATACTTAATCTTCAGATAATAGTCCGCAAGAAGGTCAAATATCTCCATGGTCGGATGAAACCCGTATTTTAGAGCTTCTTCATAGTTTTGAGTCGCCTTTTTGTATTTTTTGATCTGGCCGTACGCAAAGCCGAGGCCCGCAAAGGCCGATCCATCCTTAGGCGAAAGCTTCAGGATATCTCTATAGAGTTTTATCGCTCTGTTATATTTTTTCTGCTTGAGATAACAGCCGGCCAATCCGAACATGGCGCCCTGGTCATCAGCTTTCCGCTTCAATACTTTTTTGTATTCTGCAACCGCATTACGTTGATGGTTCTTCTTTTCATAGGCCACGGCCAGATTAAAATGAATAACCGGATCATTCGGCCTTAGCGATATGGCCTTCTTGTAATTTGCCACTTCTTTTACCCATAATCCCTTTCCTCCATAAGCGAGACCAATGTTTGCGTATGCCGACGCATTTTTTGGCTGCTTCTTTATTACTTTCCTGTACAACTTTATAGACTCGTCGTAATTTCCGGTATTAAGATAAGACTCAGCGAGAGAGGCCATCACATTTACGTCCCCCGGTTTGGTCTTCAAGACTTGATTATATTGCTCGATGGCATTTTTCGTCTTGCCGGTCTTTTCGTAGGCCGCAGCCAGCCTGAAATGAATAACCGGATCA
>JAUWQS010000074.1 GCA_030610915.1 Pseudomonadota bacterium
TTTTAACTACTCAGGTGTTTAGACTGAAGGCTGAAGGCTGTTAGGAAAAACGGGAATACTGCACACTTTGAAGTCATGTTTAATGCAAAAATTTGTTGCTTCTCCGCCAAAGTGCGGCAATTGTGTTTTTCGGGTACCTTCAGCCTGACTACGTGAGTAGTTTTCACGCCTGCTCCGCTCTTTTCTTAGCCGTTATTTCAGCGTCTTCTAAGGAATCATATCCAAGTTGCTCCACCATATATCGAGAGGTATCCATTGCCCTGTTATTCCCCGTTTCCCATTTCTCCTTGACATCTTTGTTAAGGAGGGAAAGGGTTCGATCCGAGTATGTTTCAAGTTCCCCTCTCAGGTATGTCTCAAATGAAGTAACAGAGGGTGTGTCCTGAGAGCTTGAAGCGGGGCGGGCTCCTCCCATGGCATTCGGGTATTTCTCTAATATCTCCTTATTCCAGGCACACTCAATCTCCACTATCTTATCGATCAAAGAATTTTCCTTAAGCCTGGGAATGAGGTTATCCATCCTGGCATATTTATCGGTCATAAAGTTACGCCCCTTTTTTTCCGCCTCTTTCAGGTCATCGAGATAACTCCTGATGGCCTCCTCGGACCACACCATGAATTGCGAGCTCCTCATTATCCTGAAGCTCTCCGGATCCTCCTGGCAGGCTGCCCTTTGCTTGACAGGCACTGTCAGAAACATCTTTAGTTCTCTTACCAAAATTTCATCTATCAAATCGTGCTTTTGAGACATCTTTCAACCTCCTTCTTTGAAATATGGTTTCGGGTTTAGAGTTTCGAGTTTTGGGTTTCGGGTCTTCAAACTCGCTGAAATTGCTTTCTTTTTTGGCAACTATTCAGCCACCGATCTACGCGGATCATCGCTGATCTTTTCCCTTTTATTGTAGCTATACTGTAATCGGCCAAAATTTGAGATTTTTCCGTCGTAATTTGTAATCGTGTAGAGTATACATGAACCCCGTGTAGCGGAGACCTTTAGGTCTCCATTCTTTTAATGGAAGGCTAAAGCCTTCCGCTACATATAGCGTAAGCTATGGCCGTGTAGAGTATACTCACATAGTCACGTGATTTCTTTGTATTTAACCTTTTCTGCGTTCATCTGTGTGAATCTGCGGCTGAGTAGTTACTCTTTTTTTAACTCGAAACCCGAAACCGTGTCTGATACGAATTAACCCCCTGATTCGACGTAAAATTGATAGGTCTTTCTCATCCCCTCAACAAAGGGGGTATATTTGATACTCAGAACTTGTCGTATAAGGGCGCCGGAGTAGATCAGGTGATTATCCAAGGGAAAAGGCAGAGGAATTTTCCTCTCGTCAATAGCTTTCACACTCATGTTTCTTACCCTGATTTTCTTTTCCATAATCTCGCCAAGGACTTCAACAAGCCTGCGGTAGGACACCAGATCGGGGGCCGCCAGATTAAAAGCCCGATCAAAGACCTTTTCATTGCCGATACAGGCAATAATGATCCTCGCCACATCCCAGACCGACACAAAGGTGAAGAGGGGCAGCGGGTTGTCGGGCAACGCTACTGTTTTGTTTTGATGGATCAAATCGAAGAAATAGCTCTCCCTGGGAGCATAATTATACTTACCATAGATGATAGCGGGACGCAAAGAGGTGTAATGGATATTCGTCCCGACACAAAGTTCCATCAGTCTTATCTCAGAGCGCCACTTGTTAAGGGCATAATCTGAATATGGACCTAACTCCGGCTGGGTTTCGGCAAGCTTCGGAGCATCCTCCATGACCGGAATTGTCAGTGTCTCTTTGTATACTGAGGAGGTGCTGATATAGATGTATTGTCCAACATCATGCCTTGAGAGAGCAGAAAGCATCCCTTCAATGTCGTTCGGATAATATGCGCAAAAATCAACCACCGCATCCCATTTTTCGGGTGGGATATTCTCTTGCAATTGTGCCGCGTTATTCCTGTCACAAATAATTTCCGTTACCCCCTCCATATTGAGGGGGCGAGAGCCTCTGTTAATCACATAAATGCGATAATCGGATTCCTTTGACAGTTCTTCAACAAAGACCCTGCCTACAAAATAACTTCCGCCAATTACGAGAACATTTTTCATATAACGAGGTTCAAAGGTTCAGAGGTTCAAGGGTTCAAGGGAACGAGGATGAAATAACTTTCCCAAGTATGCATCACAGCTTCAGGTGATGAATTTTCTAACGCAAAATATTTTAAACTGGAACCGTAGGGGCAGGCCCCTGTGCCTGCCCGATTACAAATTGACCATACAATGCTGGGCAACCACAGGGGGTTGCTCCTACAAGTATCAAAATTTTTTATATTTATGCTTGGGGAAATTAGTTCGTCCCCGTTCTAAAGGTTCACGGTTCAGGGGTTCAAAGGTTTTAACCTCTGAACCGTGAACCCCTGAACCGTGAACCTGCTTTTAGCCCACCCATACATTTCTCTCCCTGAGGCTTTCGTCTTCTATTTTGGCCTGAATAAGAGGGCCATGATCGAGGAGAAACCCGCTTGCGCCATCGCTCAGATTCTGGTTTTTAAACTCCTGTATGAGCAGGGCGCAAATTTCTTCAATCAATTGACTCTTTTTTTCATAATCATGAGATGTAACGAAATCGTTTATTATGGTGTAACATGTCTCTCCCAGAATCGGAAGCCCCTTGAGTGCGCGATGCATCCACTTGTAGTAAGGGGTATATCTCTTGTTTAGCAGAAAGATTAAGGAGATTACATCGGCGCAGAATTTGGTTTCCGAATATTGCGCAGCAAGAAATTCTCCTCTTTTAAAGGAGCGTCCGAAATTGTACTGTCCTGACTGGGCGATAGTCATACAACGGGAGGCTATCTTTTTTAACCTTACATCCTCGGGATAGAATTCTAACAATCTTTCCCGCCATCTGCTGAATTCTCCAGGTGCATCATAGAAGACTCTGCCGTTTGTGGCCGTCGCCAATGAACTTTCCGGAATAAAGAGCCATTCCTCAAGATCATCAGGGATGTGGTCTATTCCGGTGAAATTCAGATAAAACTGAGAAATCTCAAAGACACCTGTTCTACCCTGTCCCCATGCACTGACCTGTCTTGGACCATGCCCCCGAAATGTCTGAGGAAGTCTTGCAATCTCTTCTTGCAGTTCGGAGGAAATTTTTTCGAAGTCTTCACGCATCAGCCAGACACAGAAACCCGGCCCCCAGTCATGATCTCGTGAAATTTTGTCGTCAAAACCAAAACATTCAGAGCCATCACCTACGAGCCCGGCGCTTATACGACCGGCAAAAGGGCTGAACTTGTCCTGAATAAGGGGCAATCCATAGGCCTTGAAGTATTTTTCTGAAAGATCAAGTCCCTTCATAAAGCTCCATGTTCACGGTTCACTGTTCATGGTTCACGGTTGTCAGCTTTTAACCGTTGAACCGTGAACCTCACTCCGCAAGCATCTCTATAAGGATTTTATTGACAAGCTTTGGATTGGCCTTTCCCCTGGTCGCCTTCATAACCTGGCCCATAAAATGGCCAAACAGCTTTTCCTTTCCGCTTCTGTACTGCTCTACTTTCTCGGGATCGGCCTCAAGCGCTTCATTTATGACCTTCTTTAATATATCAACATCGGTTATCTGCAA
Organism: Pseudomonadota bacterium; assembly: GCA_030610915.1. Next base: position 3,627 of record JAUWQS010000074.1, read on the forward strand.
CAACCCTTTTTCTTCTATTATTTCTTTCGGAGGCCTCTCGGACTTCCACATCTCTTCAAAAACTTCCTTGGCTATCTTTCCGCTTATCGTTCCATCCTCTATCAGATTGATCATCTCAGCAAGCGCAATCGAACGAACAGGACAGGCTTTAATACCCCGCTTCTCCTCGTTCAAATATCTCAAAATATCACCCATAACCCAGTTGCTTGTTAGCTTCGGCTTTCCGCAAAGTCTGACAGTCTCTTCATAATAATCTGCCAGGTCACGGCTCGCCGTCAGGACACCTGCGTCATACTCAGGAATGGCATATTCCAGGATAAATCGCTCCCTCTTCTCAAGGGGAAGTTCAGGAAGTGTCTTTCTCACCTCTTCTATCCACTCATCGCCGATTATTAGCGGGACAAGATCCGGATCGGGAAAGTACCGATAGTCATGCGCCTCTTCTTTTCCCCTCATGGAACGTGTAACACCCTTTGAATCATCCCAGAGTCTGGTTTCCTGCACCACCTGCCCGCCGCCTTCCAGGACATATTGCTGTCTCTTTATCTCGTGTTCGAGCGCACGCTGGACATTTCTGAATGAGTTCATATTCTTCAGCTCTGCCCTTGTTCCGAGCTCATCTTCTCCTCTTGGCCTTATGGAGATATTGGCATCACAACGGAAACTCCCTTCCTCCATATTGCCGTCACATATCTCAAGATAGACCAGTATCTCATGGAGCCTGCGCAGATAGGCTACCGCCTCTTCAGAACTTCTGATATCCGGTTCGCCGACAATCTCTATCAGGGGAACGCCTGCTCTGTTGAGATCCACATAACTTACAGGATTGTATTCGTCATGAACGAGCTTCCCCGCATCTTCCTCCATATGAATTCTTGTAATTCCTATCCGTTTCTTCCCGCCATTTATCTCAACTTCAACATACCCATGCTCCGCAAGTGGACAGGCATACTGGGATATCTGGTAACCCTTTGGAAGGTCGGGATAAAAATAGTTTTTCCTGGCAAAACTGTTCTCCCTGTTGATACGGCAGTGGGTCGCAAGGGCCATCTTTATTGTATACTCCACCACTTTCCTGTTCATAACGGGCAGCACACCCGGCATGCCGAGACATATCGGACAGGTATGACTGTTGGGAACCGCCCCGAATTTCGTTGAACAGCCGCAAAATATCTTCGTTTCGGTCAGGAGCTGGGCATGAACCTCGAGCCCTATTACAGCTTCATATTCCATTTTACAGATCGGATCTCCTATCTTTTATCTCTGAGTGTTTTTCATATGCGGAGGCTATTTGAATCAGTTTTCCCTCCTCAAAATGCCCGGCCAGAAACTGAAGCCCTATGGGAAGACCACCCTTCGTATAGCCACAGGGGACAGATATCCCCGGTATGCCCGCAAGGTTGGCGGACAGGGTAAATATATCCGAAAGATACATCTGTAAAGGATCATCCATCTTTTCCCCGATCTTAAAGGCCGGGGTAGGCGCTGTGGGAGTGAGGATAACATCACACTTCTTGAATGCATCTTCAAAATCATTCTTGATCAATGTCCTTACCTGAGACGCCTTCTTGTAATAGGCATCATAATAACCGGAAGAGAGGGCGTAAGTCCCTATCATTATTCTCCTCTTTACCTCTGCCCCGAAGCCCTCAGACCGGGAATGTTTGTACATCTCTAAGAGGTCATCTCCATTCGTGGATCGCAACCCATATCTGACTCCATCGTAGCGGGCAAGGTTTGAGCTGGCCTCGGCGGGCGCAATTATGTAATATACGGCCACGCAGTAGTTCGTATATGGAAGAGAGACCTCTACGCATTTTGCCCCCAGACCCTCCAATGTCTCTATGGCTTTCTCAATTGCCTGCCCTACCTCGGGGTCGATCCCCTCAATAAAATACTCCTTTGGTATCCCAATCTTTCTGCCATTTAGATCCATTGAAAGATATTCCCTGTAATCGGGAACTTCAACCGGAACCGAGGTGGAGTCCATAGGGTCATGTCCGGCGATAACATTCATCAATATGGCGCAGTCTCCAACATCCTTCGAAAAGGGGCCTATCTGGTCCAAGGATGAGGCAAAAGCTACCAGACCGAAACGGGAGACCCGCCCATAAGTAGGTTTCAACCCGACCACGCCGCACATGGCGGCGGGCTGCCTGATCGATCCCCCGGTATCGGAACCGAGAGATGCGATACATTCATCGGCAGCCACTGCGGCGGCTGACCCGCCGCTCGACCCACCCGGTATCCTCTCGAGATCCCAGGGATTTCTCGTAATATTAAAGGAAGATGTCTCCGTTGATGAACCCATGGCAAATTCGTCCATATTGGTCTTGCCCACAAATATGGCGCCTGCCTCCCTCAATTTCTTCACCACGGTAGAATCGTAGGGAGGAACATAGTTTCCAAGTATCCTGGAGCCGCATGTCGTCCTCACTCCCCTGGTGCATATAATGTCCTTCAGCGCGATCGGAATGCCGGTCAGCGCCTTTATGTTACCCCTTTTTATCTCTTGGTCTGCCTTTTCCGCCTCTTCCAGCGCAGAATCACGAAGGAGTGTAATATAAGAATGCACCCTGTTTTCAACCGCGTCTATCCGTCTGAAGACCGATTTGACTATATCGACAGAGGAGATATCCCCGCCCTTTATCATCTCCTGCAATTCATGAACGGTGAGCCGATTTAATTCCATATAATCACCTGAGAGAGTTTCGAGTCTTGAGTCTTGAGTTTAAAGTTAAAACCCAAAACCCGAAACCCGAAACTCGAAACCTTCTACTCTATGACCTTCGGCACCCTGAAGCTGTTTCTCCCTTCATCAGGAGCATTGGACAGGGCGAGGTCACGACCGAGAGATTGTTTGACCTTGTCATCTCTGAAGGCATTATTTAGATTGATAGCGTGAGTAGTTGGTTCGATGCCTGAAGTGTCGACCTGGTTCAACTTGTCAATATACATCAGTATGTCGTTCAGTTGAACAGTGATCTTATCCTTTTCCTCCTCACTGAAGCGAAGCCTTGCCAGGTGCGCCACATATTCAACCTCTTTCCTGCTGATCATAAATTCCTGATCCTTCCCGTTTTGTAACTGCTCAGCCACAGATTCACACAGATGAACGCAGATAGGTTTAAATACAAAGAAATTACGTGACTACGTGAGTAGTTACAATAAAAGAAAAAATATCAGTGATAATCTGCGTAGATCGGTGGCGAGATAATTATAAAAGTAACCACTCAGCTTACAACAGCCCCGGCCTGACTATCTGAGTAGTCACTTACATCAAAACACAGGCCAGAACGGCTTGATCTGTTTGATAACTGTTTCAATAATCTTATCTATCGAGCTGTCGGCTCGCCCTTCCGTTACCTCAATATCCTCATCAGTTACACGAGTTTCCCCTCTCATCTCTTTTAACACGACCTTTGCCGATTCGGTAATCCCAGCGAGATGATATCCTCCTTCAAGTGTTACTGCAACCTTCCCGTCACAGCAGTTACCGGCAATATCCAGAAGGACACGCGTCAGCCTGCCAAAGCCTTCAGGCGAAACCTTCATTCCCCCAAGTGGATCCTGAAAATAAATATCAAATCCCGCTGAAAGCATTATCATATCCGGCTTAAATTCAAGCGCTACCGGTTGAAGTATCCGTCTGAAAATCTTCAGATATTCGGCATCCCCCGGTCCAACTCTGAGTGGAACATTTATGGTATA
>JAUWQS010000410.1 GCA_030610915.1 Pseudomonadota bacterium
TGATCAGCGACAATCATTTTTACCTTCCGGCGACAGTTAAAAGTTCCGGATATTAGTCGAAGATAATAAACTCTCTGGATTTCCTTAAGTTAGGAGATTACAGATGGTTACCGACTCGCAGGTAAGGAGATTGTTCGCTATGAAAAACAAGGTCAAATACCTCTATCAGCTTGCAGACAAGGCTGGTATGAGTGCTAAAACCGCCCACAAGTATTTAAAATCAGGAGTGCTACCCAGCCAATGCCGAGCCATTCATGATTGGCCCACACATCCGGACGCCTTCTCTGAGGACTGGTCCTGGATTGAAGACTTCCTAAAAAACAACTCCGGCCTCGAATCCAAATCGCTTTTTGAAGCTCTTCAGCGTGAATATCCCGGCAAATATCAGGATGGCCAACTCCGCACTTTCCAGAGACGGGTAAAACAATGGAAGGCATTGTGTGGGCCTGGCCAGGAAGTTTTCTTCCCGCAAATCTATAAACCAGGTCATTGGTGTGAATCAGATTTTACCAGGATGAAGAAGCTTGGCATTACTATCTGCGGAGTACCTTTTATACACATGCTGTATCATTTTGTACTGTGTTTGTCTAACTGGGAAACTGTTACGGTATGTTTTTCAGAAAGCTATGAGAGTTTAAGCGCCGGCCTTCAAAACGCCCTCTGGAAGTTAGGCGGCATACCCAGGTATCACAGGACAGACAATTTAACCTGCGCGGTTAACAAGGTCGGCAATCCGGAGGAATTCACAGCTAACTATCAGGGCCTTACCAATCATTACGGGTTGGAAAGCTGTAAAATTCAGCCCCGCCATCCGAATGAAAACGGTGACATAGAGCAGAGACATCACAGGTTAAAGAATGCTATAGAACAGGCGTTGATCCTTAGAGGCAGCCGGGATTTTAACAGCAGAGCTGAATACGAAGAGTTTCTTGAAAAACTGCTCGATCAACTCAATGCCGGGCGTACAAAACTCCTGGCAGAGGAGTTGAAAGCTCTGCGGCAATTACCAACTCGCAGGCATGAAGATTTCACCAGAGACAAATGCAGGGTAAGCCGATTCTGTACCATCAGGGTTCTTAAGAACAGCTATTCTGTGTATAGCAGGCTTATCGGGGAAAATGTTGACGTTCGGATATATGCCGAACATATAGAAGCCTGGTATGCTCAAAGAAGAATTGAAGTATTACCCAGGTTACGTGGTGAAAACGGCCATTACATCAATTACCGCCACGTTATAGATACCCTTGTCTGCAAACCCGGGGCCTTTGAGAACTATCGCTATAAAGATGATATGTTTCCCACAAGCCAGTTCAGGATCGCCTATGATATCCTGCGTAATCAACATGGGATCAAGCAGGCCAATAAGCAGTATCTGAAAATCCTTGAATTGGCCGCCAAAGAGAATGAAGCATCTGTTAATGAGGCTTTGCGGTTCTTAGTCAATCATGCAGACCAGATTGATTTTGATACGGTAGAACAAATGGTCAAGTCCGAACAACAGCCGCCGGCTGTAACTGATGTTTATATTGGCGATATCGATCTGGACAGTTATGACTGTCTGCTTGAATCAGCGGAGGCACTATTGGTATGAGTAAAAATGATTTGCATAAGCAGCTTATAAATCTCCTCAAGGAACTTCATCTGCCCATGTTCCGTGAATATTACACCGAGTTCGCTCAGAAGGCTATCGCTGAAGATATGGGTTACGCGCAATATCTGTTCGAGTTGGCTCAGCGTGAATGTGAGGTTCGCAGAGCCAACAAGATAGCAAGGCTTGTTAAGGCTTCAAAGCTTCCGATGGAAAAGACAATGGTAAACTTTGATTTGAAGCGTTTGCCCTTGAAAATCCGTCAGCAGGTAAAGATATTGCTTGAGGGCTCGTTTGTTGAAAGAGTAGAGAATATCCTTGCCTTCGGCAGGCCAGGCAGCGGTAAGACGCACCTGCTATGTGCGATCTGCCATGAACTCGCCCGGCAGGGAAGAAAGGTTTACTTTACTATATGCGATTTGATTGTCCAGCAGCTTCTCAGGGCCAAAAGGGACCTGGAACTTGATAAGCTACTGAAGAAACTGTCGCGGTTCGATGTGATGATGATAGATGATTTTGGTTATGTAAAGCAGAACAGAGATGAGATGGAGGTTTTGTTTACTCTGCTGGCTCATCGTTACGAACGTGGCAGTATGTTGATAACCAGCAATCTGCCATTCTCAAAGTGGGAGATGATTTTTAAGGATCCGATGACCACAGCGGCGGCGATAGATCGGCTGGTGCACCACAGCGTAGTCTTGGAGTTGAATGTGCCGAGTTACCGGGCCGAGCAGGCCATGAATAGGAAAAATAAGGATAAATAATATCGCAAATTTTTGCCCCCCATGGGGGGCACTCCCTAATGGTTCTAAGCTGAGGTAGGTATTATGAAGTAACGGTAAAAATAACTGTCATTGAAGGGAAATTATAATTGACGCCAGACA
>JAUWQS010000515.1 GCA_030610915.1 Pseudomonadota bacterium
GCAGCACCTCCCCAGTAATAGCTTCCTTCTGATCCCAACTGCGCAGATTTAGGGACGTCCATGAGCACTGCAACCCCAAATCCAAACCCATAGCCGCCGGCAATTTCAACAGATCCAATCTTTAAAGGTAATAAGGAACTAGGTAGATGGTTATGAGTCATGAGTTCCACACTTTTACGACTCAACAGCTGCGTTCCCTCGAAGACTCCTTTATTCAGTAGCGTTTGGCAAAAACGTAAGAAATCGCCAATTGGCGATACCAAGCCCCCACCACCTGAAAGAAAAGCTCTAGGCTTTGCGAAGATGCTTTCAACCGGTGACTCCATAGTTTCTAGTTTGCCTTTGTCATCAACAGTATACATTGCGGCAAAGCGGTCAATTTTTTCTCCAGGTACAAAAAATGCGGTATCAACCATGCCTAGAGGTTTGAATATCTCTTGCTCTAAGAACGTATCTAGGGTCATACCGGAAAGTACTTCAATTAGATAGCCGAGGAGATCAAAAGAATAACCATAACACCAGGTGGTTCCCGGCTGGTAGGCTAGTGGCAATTCAACCAGGTTTGGAATCCATTCCCCCAGCGTCAATGCGTTCCATTCTTGCCTCTTTCCCTTGTACATTCGCCCAACAGTTGTCTCATCCGGGTATATCAAGCCCGATGTATGAGTCAACAAATCCCGTATCGTTACGTCGTGTTGCTGATCGACGAGTTTTATTCCACTATCGCCTAAGCCCGCAAAAACCTTCATATGCTTGAATTCCGGGATGTATTTTGATAATGGATCTAAGAGCTGAAAATGCCCCTGTTCATAGAGAATCATCACTGCCACAGCGACAATCGGTTTTGTCATGGAATAAATCCGAAAGATAGTGTCAAACTTCATGGGTTTGTTCTCTTCAACGTCCCTCATGCCCATGCATTCATAATGTATAACTTTCCCTCGTCTAAACACGGCAGTAATCATCCCTGCAAGCTTTTTCTGGTCAAGATACTTCTGCATCACTTTGTTGATGCGAGTCAATCGAACCGATGACATCCCTGTTTCTTCCGGTTGATGAGTCTTCATTTTATCCTCCTACACAAATTAATTTAACATAAACACAATTATATAGACTTAGGCAATGACTTTGGCATTATGGATTCTAACGATTAAGATTGCTTCCCAAGTTGGAGCACAGATGAAAATGCCTTTGGGGTCAGGCTTCAGAACTTCACATTCTATTTCCGTTTTACATTTTGTGAACTTGTGAAGCCTGACCCCGTTTACGTTTATTATTTATAATAGATTTTTTGCAGTTATGTCGAAAACGACAGATACGACGGAAACGCTATATGAAATGGTGGTTTTCACCATTTTGGTATAATCCCCCGCCTAGAATATAATAATCCTTAAGAATATTATTGAAATAGGCCCGGCTTGTAAAATCGATTGTAGGTGCCCTCTTTTTCTCTCTCCCCCGGTATTTTATTAAAATGACAATAATAACACTGCTATTCATTCATCCACGGGTAAGCCCGTGGTATTCTGCCCTTCGGGTTAATAAAATTACATTTTTCTACAAAGGGAGACATTACTCCTGC
>JAUWQS010000060.1 GCA_030610915.1 Pseudomonadota bacterium
TCTTTGGCATACCTGGTCTTCAGCGGTTGGGCGTAAGCGGACACCGGTTTTAGACTGATGCCGACCCCGCTTGCCATAAGCGCTGTGCCAGAGATCTTCAAGAAACCTCTTCTGGTAACGTCCATAAAACGCACTCCTTTCTTAAGGTTTAGTTAGGAATTAAGACTTTTGCAAAACACCCTCCTTGGGGGCCAGTCTCAAATTTTAATCCTCAGAATATCCAATATATTCCTTTCATTAAAATTCTTTCCGTTCCTTGAGCTTGAATCCCAGTTAAATAGAAAATCAGATTTAACTGGGCAGGCAAAATGGAACAGTTGCAAAGATCTCGAACTAATTCTCCTTTCCAAACACGGGAGGCACAACCGTTTCCAGTTATACCCATAGTTCACTCTTCATGGATAGACTCTTTAGAAAAAGTAAATCGGAGAAACATTGGCTGCTCAATAGCGATACAGAGTATCCTTCTTAAACGCCCATACTATACCTGACCCGAAATGCCACAATTGCTTTGCAAAAACAAAATAGCCTCTGTTTAAGCCTTGCAGCCCTCTTGACATTTTCTGGAGCCGATGAGCGGGATTGAACCGCTGACCTACTGATTACGAATCAGTTGCTCTACCATCTGAGCTACATCGGCCCACGGTATGACCCATCTTTCTCAAAATACATCCAGAATGGTCCAGCTAACCAACTGACAGCATAAAGAAAAACTTCTTGCAACTGCCTCCCACACCAACTGTCTGATTAAGGTGCTTATCTTAACACACCTCTTTTGTCAAGATATTTGGTAACCACTCAGGTGAATAGACTGAAGGCTGAAGACTGTTAGGAAAAGCGGGAATACTGCACACTTTGAAGGTATCAGCTCAATAAATAGGGGTAAACCCAGGGATGTAGGGTGGCATTTTATATACCGCCATCTCCGGTGGGGAATAAAACCCCATCCTACAATGACACGTGAGAGTGGTTGTGGATCAAGACCAACATCTCAAAAATGTAATCTCCTATTTGTTGAGCTATGCCTTTGAAGCCATGTTTGATGCAAAAATCTACCGTTTCTCCGCCAAAGGGCGGCAATCGTGTTTTTTGGGTACCTTCTGACAACGTGAGTAGTTACGATATTTATAACCATTCACGGCAAAATTTACCGGATTTTCCAGGTAGTTGCGGTTGGAGTATCCTTGAGAACCACTCCTCTTTTGGCAAGGGTTTCTCTGATTTCATCCGCCCTTTGCCAGTCCTTCGCAGCCCTTACCTGTATCCTTTCACTAATCAGGCGCTCTATCTCCTCCACATTCAATCCGCGTTTTTCAGCCTCCCTGTCTCTGTCCTTCCGAAAATATTCGTCAGGGTCTTCAAGAAACAATCCTAATATCTTTCCTGTCTTTTTTATGTATCTCTGAGCGGTGTCCAGCACAAAGAGCTTCTCTGCAGTCATAGAAGCTTTACCATCGGCCATATAACCGTTAATCAATCTAACTGTATCGAATATGTAACCAATGGCCATGGCAGTATTGAAGTCATCATCCATCGCTTCGACAAACCTGCCCGGCAGGGCCTCGACATGCCCGAAAACGTCTTCATCCTTTTCGGAAAGGTCCTTTTCCGAAATCCCGGAGGAATCCACATCGGACACATCGGCATCTTTTATATTCTTCAAGGTGGTATAAAACCTTTCCATACCCGCCTTCGACTCGGCAAGGGATTCACTGGAGAAGTCCACGGAGGTTCTGTAGTGGCTCTGGATCATAAAAAATCTCAATACCTCCGGATGGTATCTCTTAAGCAGCTCTTTTATTGTAAAAATGTTGCCGAGAGACTTGGACATTTTTTCATTATCCACTCTGACAAAAGCATTGTGTATCCAATAATTCGCAAAGGTTTTACCGGTGACGCCCTCCGACTGAGCAATCTCATTTTCATGGTGGGGAAAGATGAGATCCTCTCCACCGCCATGGATATCAAAGGTATCCCCCAAAAACCTCTGACTCATTACCGAACACTCTATATGCCACCCCGGCCTTCCCCTTCCCCATGGACTATTCCACCATGGTTCCCCCTCTTTACTTGCCTTCCAGAGGGCAAAATCAAAGGGATTTTCTTTTTTTTCATCCACAGCCACGCGGGAACCGGCCAACATGTCTTCAAGATTTCTCCTTGAGAGTTTCCCGTATCCCTTGAATTTCTCAATGGAGAAATAGACGTCACCTTCCTTCACATAGGCCAATCCCTTTGCCTGTAAATTGGTTATATGTCTGATCATTCCCTTGATGTTTTCCGTAGCCCTGGGAGCCACTGTGGGTCTGGTAACACCAAGCGAATCCATGTCTTCATTATGTTCTCTAATGTACCTCTCTGATATCTTTGAAATACTAACTCCCTCGGTATTTGCTTTTTCTATAATCTTATCATCCACATCGGTAAAATTCTTCACATAGATTACATTGTAACCTTTGTATTTCAGATACCTGGTAATAATATCAAAAACTACCGCTGATAGAGCGTGGCCTATGTGACAGACATCATATGCCGTGATACCACATACATATATCCCTACTTTTTTATCCTCAATAGGTTTGAATTCCTCTTTCTGTCTTGTCATGGTATTGTAAAATCTTAAGGCCATTTCAACCTCCAGACTTAATATGCTCGTAACAAGGTAAGTGTTCACCGCAAAGCTCGCAGAGAAACTATTCTTGTAAGCCAGGAGCTAAAGTTGATGGTCTCGTAAAAAGGGGTATGTTGGACTTTTTATGAGATCATCATGATAGATTTTCAAATTATGGGAACAATGGTAACAACTCTAATCCGGTGTCTTCCTTCAAACCACACATGAGATTCATGTTCTGTATTGCCTGTCCTGCAGCCCCTTTTATGAGATTGTCAATGGTGGATATTATTACAACCCGTCCCGTTCTTTTGTCGACGGTAAGCCCTATATCACAATAATTAGAACCCCTGACTGAAGAAATATTGGGAAACATTCCCATCTTGTAGATTCTGACAAACTTCTCATCCTTATAAAACTCTCTATAAAGGCCTAACAGGTCAACCCCGGAAACATCCTTTTTAAGGGTCGCATATATTGTGCTCAAAATCCCCCTGCTTATCGGCAGCAAGTGGGGGGTAAAAGAGATTTTTATGTCATTGCCGGCCAGGCGGCTGAGTTCCTGCTCCATCTCGGGGGTGTGACGATGGCTGCCAATCTTATATGCCTTAAAGCCTTCATTAACCTCACAAAATAACGACCCGATCTGCGGTTCCCGTCCCATCCCGCTGACGCCCGATTTAGAGTCGACAATAATCGATGTATTATCAATACATTTTTCTTTTAGAACAGGAGCAATGGCAAGAATAACGCCTGTTGGATAGCAGCCGGGGTTTGCCGCAAGTTTCGCATCTTTAATATTATCCCTGTATAGTTCGGGAAGACCGTAAACTGCTTCCCTTATCATGTCAGGCGCCGTATGTTTTTTATACCATCGCTCGTACAGCTTTGCATCTCTGAGGCGAAAGTCAGCGCTAAGATCAATGACCTTTTTCCCCGCCTTTAAAAAGATGGGAACAGCCCCCATGGCAACGCCATGGGGAAGGGCTGAAAAGACAACATCGGAAATATCGGCAACATCGTCAGGAGATGCATCCATAAATCTCCCGCCGACCAGTCCTTCAAAGGCCGGAAACACATCGGAAACCGGCATATCCTTGAATTTTCTCGACGTCAAGGCAACAATCTCAATTTCCTTGTGTCTAATTAGAAGTCTTAGAAGTTCCTGACCGGTGTATCCACTGGCCCCATATATGCCAACTTTTAACATAATACCTATAACTACTCAGGTGGATAGACTGAAGGCTGAAGACTGTTAGAAAAAGCGGGAATACAGCACACTTTGTGTGCCATGTTTGATGCAAAAATCTGCTGTTTCTCCGCCAAAGCGCCACAATTGTGTTTTTTGGGTACCTTCAGCCTAAACAGTTTCAGCCTAACTACTTGAGTAGTTACAATACCTATAACTACTCAGGTTGCCAGGTTCAAGGTTAAAAGAGTCCCGATCAAATCGATTCTCTTCTTTCAACTATTGAGTCTTGAACCCCTGAACCTTGGAACTTTGAACCTGGGTGGTTACTAATACCTTCCTATACACAGTAACCGCTCAGGCCGTAGGTGCACCGCAGGAAATGCCATTGGGCGCTGAAGTCTATAGGCTGAAGTACACATCACATACAAATAAGGAGGGCAGAGCCCCCCTTATTTCATGATAAACCCTAACCCGGACAAGCCGGAAAAGCTAAAAGTAGGGCGCACAATACATCGTGTGCCTACTCAAAGCCTGTAGCCATTCACGGCTTGAAATTGGAAATTCGGGAGAAAAGCATGAAGGCAAAATTTCAAATTTCTACTTTCAACGTTCCATAAACGCTTACTAAATTCTCTTGCCATTTTGGCGCGAATTTCACAACTAAGGGACCAAATACTATCTCTTGGAAAACTGAAACTTCTTTCTCGCCCCGGGTTGCCCATATTTCTTTCTCTCTTTTATACGGGAATCTCTCACCAGGAACCCCTCCTTCTTAAGAGACGCTCTCAGGGTGGGATCATATTCCAGAAGAACCTTCGATATGCCATGTTTAATGGCGCCTGCCTGTCCCGAACTCCCTCCCCCTTTAACACTGATATAAAAATCGAACTTGCCCGTTTGCCCGGTAAGTTCAAGAGGTTGCCGGATAAGCATTTTGAGGCTGTCTCTGGTAAAATAGTCGTCAAAATTTCTCTTGTTAACACTGAAGGCGCCGTCTCCCTCTTTCAGCCACACCTTAGCTATAGAAGTCTTCCTTTTTCCTGTCGCATAATATTTCTTTTCTGTCATATTTGTCTCCCGTACCTGTTTTTACACTGTCAAAACTTGAATGCCACCGTTTTGCTCCTCCCGCAGTAACTTCTCAATAAATTCGGGTAACCCCGAAAACTGCAGGGGTTCAACTCACCTGCCTGCCGCGACGCTCGCGGCGCAGGCAGGTCAAACTCTAAACCCGAACGGAGCGGGTAAATCCGCCCCCTACAATCGCAAACATCAGACCTTAGGCTGCGGCACCCTGCCCGCCATCGCGAGCCCTCTCGGTATCACAAGGTGTCAGCCAAGGTGGACGCTCAGGCAAGGCGGGCCTGCTTCGATCAATGCGCAACAACACTAACAGCCTTCAGCCTGACTACGTGAGTAGTCACTTACCATTAACGAACAAACTTGCTGCAAGGCATCGATTTGGATTACTCTGCCATAGAATTAAAGTTCAAGCAAGTGGGGCATCTGAGCCTCGTGAGGATGTTCGCTGCCGGCATATACCTTCAGCTTTTTAAGCGTCTGCCTTCCCAGGGAATTCTTCGGCAACATACCTTTTACAGCATTAATCAACAGTCGCTCTGGCTTTTCCTTCAACAATCGCCCGGCTGAGGTTGACTTTATCCCTCCTGGGTAGCCGGTGTGATGATAATACATCTTATCCGTCAATTTTTTACCTGTCAGTAAAACTTTATCAGCATTTATGACAACTATAAAATCTCCCGTATCAAGATGGGGGGTAAAAATCGGCTTATGTTTACCTCGCAGCCGCCTTGCTATTTCACTGGCAAGCCTTCCAAGAACCTTCCCGTCCGCATTTATCAAGCACCAGTCTTTTACAATTTCCTCTTTTTTAGCGCTGAATGTCTTCATAATGTCATCAACTCCTACCAAATTAATGTCCATCCATAAACGGTCTTTTCGCCCAATATCTGCGTTATACTCAAAAAATAATACTCGGAATATCAAATATATGCCTGCGGTTATTTTTTTCGCATGCCTCGATCTTGAACAAAAACCCTCATTTATGGATGGACACAAGTTAGAGACGGGAGGCTATGAAATTTAAACACATTTGTCAAGTAAAAAACCATGCCCTCTTTCCATGTTGACAAGGAAAAGGTTTTAGGATAGCTTGCCCCTGCAAGTTAGTAGTCTTAACCATCATTATTCCAGTGGAGCAAGTGGCAGGATATGTATCATGATAACAGTTGAAGAGGCGCTTGACCGGATACTCAGCTCCATATCCCCCCTCGGTCTGGAAAAGGTCGATATATTGAATACACTGGGGAGAGTCCTGGGCGAAGATATATATGCCGATATGGATATCCCCCCGAATGACAACTCGGCTATGGACGGTTATGCTCTTTGCTCTGGGGACACACAGGAAGCTTCCAGGGAAGACCCGGCAATTCTTAATGTTCTTGAAGATATCCCGGCAGGATGTGTTCCCAAAAAGTGCGTCAACTTCGGGGAGGCTTCCAGGATAATGACCGGCGCCTACATACCGGAGGGCGCTGATGCAATTATAAGGGTGGAAGAGACAGAAAAAGCCGGAAAGAGGGTAAAGATATTTGCCAAGGCTGTGAGGGGACAGGACATAAGATTTGCGGGTGAGGATGTCAAAGATGGTGAGCTTGTCATCTCACGAGGAAATATTATCAGACCTGCAGAGACAGGGATGATGGCCTCGCTTGGTCGTTCCTTTGTTTATGTCCACCAGAGACCCTTGATAGCTATTCTAACAACAGGCGACGAACTGGTCGATGTTGACGAGGAAGTATCGCCGGGAAAGATCAGAAACAGCAACAGTTATTCTATTGCCGCCCAGGTCATGGATTGCGGCGGAATTCCCTTGCAGATCGGTATAGCTAAAGATACCAGGAAGGATCTAATCGCAAAGTTCAAGGCGGCGATGCGAGCTGATATCATCATTTCATCAGGCGGCGTATCGGTGGGGGATTATGATCTCGTAAAGGATGTAATGAGCGAGGTGGGGAACGATATGGAGTTCTGGCAGGTAGCGATGAGGCCCGGCAAACCACTTGCCTGCGGGACCATTGAAGATATACCAATTTTGGGACTCCCCGGCAATCCGGTGTCGTCCATGGTATCATTCGAACAGTTTGCAAGGCCGGCAATACTGAAGTTGATGGGACATAAAAAGCTGTTTCGAAAGCCGATAAAGGCGATATTGAAAGAGAATATAAAAAAGAAGAGAGGTTTTAAGCACTTTATCAGGGCACGGATAAGATATGAAGATGGGAAGATTACAGCCTTGACAACAGGAGAGCAGGGATCCGGTATACTTAAATCAATGGTAAGGGCGAATGGCTTCATAGTTCTGCCCGAGGATATAGCCTGGGCTAAAACGGGTGATGAGGTTACAGTACAATTAATCGACAATTCCCTTGGGCTTACTACAGAACCGGAATACTTGACAGACCCCAAATAGTGTCGTGTCAAGCGTAAGATGTCGCATTGATTATTTGTAAGCGTTCACGGGTTCAAAGGTTCAGGGTTCAGGGCTCTATTCTCATTCCCGGACTGTATCTGGGATGCGAATTTACGAGAAAAGCGTCAGCTTCGTCAGGCCTAATCCAAAATCTGGAACCAAACTGGCAATTACTTGGGGGAAGGAGCATCTTTAGCGAGGACTTCGGGCCTTCAATCCCTTTTTTGTCCTTAACCCTGAACGTTGAACCCTGAACCTGTGAACGGTTACGATTATTTTAAATCCGCCAGTGACATATAGGATAGGGCAGATGGTCACTATGCGTTTCACGGTTGACATGACACTATTGCCTGAACGAAGACTGTCTTTTTCGCCCATATCTGCGTCAGACTCAAATTTTAATCCTCAAAATACTCAATGTATTCCTGCGGTTAAAATTTTCGTCTTCCTTGATCTGAACAAAAAATAATAGTTTTCGTTCGGGCACTGACTACTCAGGTTGTTAGGATCACGGTTGGTTGCCGGATATTTTCTACGACACTTACCGCAAGACCCGGATTTAATCTGGATTAAGTAATGGACCAAATGCGGAAGTGCGCAGGTCGCTGGTGGGCCTCCTGGACTTCAAATCCAGTGTGGGGCGCTAAAACCGTCCCGGGTGGGTTCGATTCCCATGCACTTCCGCC
>JAUWQS010000070.1 GCA_030610915.1 Pseudomonadota bacterium
GCATCTCATCTTCAGGCCATCTTTAGCCGATCCTCAATCGCAAAATCCTCGAAATAGCACAACTATTCCTCTGCTTTTGTTCAATCGTATCGACTAAATCTAACCTAAATCTGAGCGCCCAACCGTAACACCTATTCCCTGACAGACCCTGAGCATCCTCCCGGATAAAAGCATCTTCTCCATCCAGGGAATCTCGTTGCCATAAAAATCACCGCTTTTTGTCTCTGGTTTAACCTGTCGGGTAAGATTAGTATCTCACTGAAACCTCTAAACATAAAGGTGTTTTTATCTCTTTTTGAATTTAATGTCTATTTTTAGAGCCAATCCTTGGACGGTCTGCGGTTGTTTTTTTGTAAATATTTTTCTGATCACTTGACATGGCGGAATAGATGTTTAATATAAACCTGATTGTGATTGAATGGCTGAAAATTTTTCATATTTGAGAAAGGAGATAGTTGAGATGAAGATTAGACCACTGCAAGACAGGATTCTTGTTAAACGTCTGGAGGAAGAGGAAAAAACTAAAGGCGGGATTATTATCCCCGACACTGCCAAGGAGAAGCCGGCGGAAGGTGAGATAATCGCTGTAGGGAAGGGAAAGAAGACGGAAGAGGGCAAGTTGATAGAACTCGATGTAAAACCCGGTGACAGGGTTCTTTTCAGTAAATATGGCGGCACAGAGGTCAAGATAGATGGGGCTGAGCATCTCGTCATGAGAGAGGACGATATCCTGGGAGTAATTGAAAAGTAATAATCTGACAAGGAGGAGGACAGAGTAATGGGAGTAAAAATACTTCAATATGATGAAGATGCCAGAAGGTCTATTCTTAATGGTGTGAATACGTTGGCAGATGCCGTCAAGGTGACACTGGGCCCCAAGGGGAGGAATGTTATCATAGATAAGATGTTCGGTTCCCCCACGGTAACAAAAGATGGCGTGACGGTTGCCAAGGAGATTGAATTAGAAGATAAATTTGAAAATATGGGCGCTCAGATGGTCAAAGAGGTGGCCAGCAGGACGAGTGATGTTGCGGGTGACGGAACAACGACTGCAACTATTCTTGCCCAGGCGATTTACAGGGAAGGGGCAAAGGCTGTAGCCGCCGGAGGCAACCCAATGGAGATCAAAAGGGGTATTGATAAGGCCGTTGGGGTGGTGGCGGCGGAGCTTTCTAAGATGAGTAAACCCACCAAAGATCAGAAGGAGATAGCCCAGATTGGGACTATCTCTGCCAATAATGACAGTACCATAGGTAATATTATTGCCGAGGCTATGGGCAAAGTGGGAAAGGAAGGCGTAATTACAGTAGAAGAGGCAAAGGGGCTGGAAACCGAGCTGGACATTGTGGAGGGTATGCAGTTTGACAGGGGCTATCTTTCCCCCTATTTTGTCACCAATGCGGAAAAGATGGAGGTTAATCTTGAAGACCCGTTTATCCTCATCTATGATAAGAAGATCAGTAACATGAAGGATCTCCTTCCCCTTTTAGAGCAGATTGCCAAGATGGCAAAACCCCTCTTGATTATTGCAGAGGATGTGGAAGGGGAAGCGCTGGCAACTCTGGTTGTCAATAAGATTCGAGGGACCCTTCATGTTGCCGCGGTCAAGGCCCCGGGATTTGGCGATAGAAGATCGGCCATGCTGGAAGATCTTGCCATTCTTACCGGAGGGCAGGCAATCTCTGAGGATATGGGCCTTAAGCTCGAAAACACGAAACTCGAAGATCTTGGGCATGCCAAGAGAGTTACGATAGATAAGGACAATACGACGATTATAGATGGCGCCGGCGACAGGGAGAGTCTCGAGGCAAGAGTAAAGCAGATCAGGGCCCAGATAGAGGAGACAACATCCGATTATGATAAGGAGAAGTTGCAGGAAAGACTGGCCAAGCTTGTTGGCGGTGTCGCTGTAATTAAGGTTGGCGCCGCGACAGAGACAGAAATGAAAGAGAAGAAGGCAAGGGTGGAAGATGCCCTCAATGCCACCCGTGCTGCTGTGGAAGAAGGGATCATTCCTGGTGGTGGAATTGTATTCCTGAGGGCGATTCCTGAGCTTGAGAAGCTTGTTCTGGAAGATGATCAGCAGATAGGTGTAAAGATTATCAAGAAGGCGATGGAAGAGCCGCTGAAGATGATTGCGAACAACGCGGGGGTGGAGGGCAGCATCGTGGTGGAGAAGGTTAAGGAGCAGAAAGGCGACTTTGGCTTCAATGCGCAGACTGAGAAGTATGAAGACATGTTCGAAGCAGGTATCATCGATCCGACCAAGGTGTCGAGGACCGCTCTGCAGAATGCTGCAAGTGTTGCCTCTGTGATGATTACCACACAGTGTATGGTTGCTGAAAAACCTGAAGAGAAGGGTGGCGGCGGAATGCCGGGTATGCCTCCGGGAGGAGGATATGGTGGCGGAATGGAAGGCATGATGTAAGCCTGCCTGAAAAGAATGTACGAGAAAGCTCCATGCCGGAAGGCATGGAGCTTTTTTTTCACGGTGAATGGAACTATAAAATCCAACGTATCAGCTCAATAAATAGGCAGTCCCTACAAAACAGTGCGGATCAATAATTTCAATAAGTTACATATCATGTCTTCTGGCAGCGCATGATGAACGTTCAACGTCGAACATCGAACATCGAATGAAAAACAAACATCCAATACCGAACATTCAACAGATGTTTCTGTCTTCCCATCTTTTCCCACTTAATGTTCGATATTCATCTCTTTTCTCATTCAACATTCGATGTTGAGGGTAAAAATAAATCTGTCCCCATTTTTTTCCTTGATTATGGCTATAAAGATGGCTATAATAAATAAAAAATGTAACGTATCAAGGAGGATGCATTCGTAAAAAGTCCCTCTGGCCTGTCATTTCGAGTGAAACGAGAAATCTTTATTCTGCAACCTATTGAAAAAATAAGATTTCTCCCGTTGGTCGAAATGACACATTAATGAAATCCGACTTTTTACGAGTTCATCAAGGAGGGGTAATAATGCAAAAGCAATTTTCCATATCTGAAGCAAAAAACAGACTTCCCACCATTATCCATTATGTCGAAAAGGGGCCATATGTTGAATTGACCAGACGAGGGAAACCGGTTGCGGTATTGCTGTCGATTCAAGAATATGAACGGCTCAGCCGCAAATATACAGGGTTTTGGAGCGCCGTTTCGGAATTTCGACGAAAGGTTGCGGATGAAGGGATCGAGATATCTGATAGTGATTTCAAAGGGCTTCGAGACCTTTCTGCCGGAAGAGAAGTCGAGTTGAAGTGATGAAATATCTAATTGATACAAACGTACTTTCAGAGGCCGTGAAAACAGCCCCTGATAAATCGGTTATGAAGATGCTTGAAAGGCGCCAGCACGAAATAGTCACTGCTGCGCCGGTTTGGCATGAGCTTCAATTTGGTTGTCAGCGGCTTTCGCGGTCCCGTAAACGTGAAGTTATCGCTTCATTCCTTAACGACACCGTCAAACGCACGATGCTTATTCTTCCTTATGACGACAGGGCGGCAGAGTGGCATGCAAGAGAACGTGCCAGGTTATCGTCGAAAGGCTTAACTCCGTCATTTGTTGATGGACAGATTGCGGCAATATCCGTGGTAAATGGTCTGATTCTGGTAACACGGAACATCGACGATTTTAAACAGTTTTTAAGACTGAAGATTGAAGACTGGCATAATGCATGAAAAGGGCAGACGGCGCCCTCTTTTCGTTTTTTATGCGTCCTGCAAAAGTTAAGGCCAGCCTTGAACCGCAATAGCGAGCGCATTCCCCCCTTGCATCTTCTACTTGAAAGCGTTCTTTGCCTGTGATAGTTTTATTATAATTATTCAGGCAGATAGGCAGATAGGCAGATAGGCTGATAGGCTGATAGGCTGAAGGTAGAAGGTAGTTAGTTTTTTGCTAAATGCCTTGTAACTACTCAGGTTGTCAGGTTCACGGTTCACGGTTCACGGTTCAGTGGTTAAAAAACAATCAACCTTGAACCCCTTCTGATTTCCAGCTTGTTCGGATTAGGGTAGGGGAGGTTTTAACCCCCGATGTGGGCGTGTAGGGTGGCATTTTATATGCCACCATCGCCGGTGGGGTATAAAACCCACCCTACAATGTTCAATTTCCATCGCTCTCTAACCGTGAACCCTTGAACCGTGAACCGTGAACCTGAGTAGTTACAATGCCTTCAGCCTTCAGCCTAAACCGCTTCAGCCTCGTGTAAACCGACCGGAGGAGGAGACTTAAATGAATTACAAAGACACCCTGAATCTGCCAAAGACCGCTTTTCCCATGAAGGCGAATCTTGCCAAAAAGGAGCCCGAAATACTCAGATTCTGGGAAGAAATGGGAATTTATGAAAAGATACGGGAATCGTCAAAAGGGAGAAAGACCTATATACTCCATGACGGCCCCCCTTATGCGAACGGAAACATACACCTTGGCACCGCATTGAATAAGATCATCAAGGATATAGTTATAAAATCAAAGAATATGTCGGGTCTTGACAGTATCTTTGTGCCGGGATGGGATTGTCATGGACTTCCCATAGAGCATGAGGTTGACAGGGAGCTTGGCGACAGGGCTTTTTCCATGCCCCAGGCGGAAAAGAGACGTCTCTGCCGGTCCTATGCGGAAAAATTTGTCGGCATTCAGCGTGAGCAGTTCAAACGATCAGGTGTCTTCGGGCAGTGGAACAACCCCTATATCACTATGGACTACGATTATGAGGCAACCACCGTTGAAGAATTTGGAAAACTTTACCTTAATAATGATGTCTATAAGGGGAAGAAGCCCGTTTACTGGTGTGCTTCCTGTAAGACAGCCCTCGCGGAGGCTGAGGTCGAATATGCCGATCACACGACACCGTCTATTTACGTGAAATTTTCGATGATATCCGACCTGTCCTCAGTCAGGCCAAAGCTTAAGGGTGAGAAGGTTAGTGTGGTAATCTGGACGACGACTCCATGGACAATCCCCGCCAATCTGGCAATTGCTCTCCATAAAGATGTTGAATATGTTGCGGTGAAGATTGAGGATGAGGTTTTGATCCTTGCCGGGGATTTGCTGGACTGCTGTATGGATACCTTTGGCTATAAAGATAAGGATTATAAAATCATAGATGAGTTTTCAGGCTCCGCGATGGAAGGGCTGAGATGCAGACACCCCTTTATCGATCGTGAAAGTCTTCTGATACTGGCTCCATTTGTGACCCTCGACGCCGGCACGGGTTGCGTTCATATTGCCCCGGGCCATGGACAGGAGGACTACGAAATAGGGCTGGAATACGGGCTGGATAATTATGCGCCGGTCGATGATGACGGCAGGTTTACTCCCGATGTTGATTGGTTTGCCGGTGAGTTTGTCTTTGAAGCGAATGATTCGATTAACAGGAAGCTCGAAGAGGTCGGCGCCCTTCTCGGCAAGGTGGATATCGAGCATTCCTATCCTCACTGCTGGAGATGCAAAAACCCCATTATCTTTAGATCAACTGAACAGTGGTTTATCTCCATGGACAAAAACAGGCTGAGAGAGAAGGCCCTGAAGGCCATAAACAGCGTTCAGTGGATACCCGCCTGGGGGCGTGACAGGATATATGGAATGATAGAGAACAGGCCGGACTGGTGTATCTCGCGTCAACGTTCGTGGGGAGTTCCGATAGCCATGTTTTACTGTGAGAACTGCAAGAGAGAGCTGTTAACGAAGGAGATACTGGATCATGTAGTTGGGTTGATCCGGCGTTATGGCGCCGACGTGTGGTTTGAGCGGGATACGAAGGATCTGCTGCCTGAGGGAACGGTTTGTCCGGCTTGCCGGGGGAGAAGTTTCACGAAAGAGACGGATATACTCGATGTATGGTTCGACTCCGGTGTAAGTCACGCGGCGGTGCTGGAAAGTCGTGACAATCTCAGATCGCCGGCGGATATGTATCTCGAAGGCAGCGACCAGCATCGGGGGTGGTTTCACTCTTCCCTTCTCGAATCGGTGGCAACGAGAGGAGTACCCCCCTATAATAGCGTTCTTACCCATGGCTTCGTGGTAGATGGGAATGGGAAGAAGATGTCCAAATCCGTTGGCAACGTGATCGATTCCCTGGAGATCATTGATAAATACGGCGCGGAGATACTGCGGCTGTGGGTTGCCGCTGAGGATTTCAGGGCTGATATCAGGATATCCGATGAGATAATAGAACGTCTTGTGGAGGCCTATAGAAGAATTCGCAATACGAGCAGATACATATTAGGGAATCTGTATGATTTTGACTGTAAGCAAGATATGGTCTCTTATGAAGAGATGGAGGAGATCGACCGGTGGGCGCTGCACAGGCTTGCCGAGGTTACCCTGCGTGTGAGGAAGGCGTATGATGATTATCAGTTTCACATAGTTTACTATACCCTCTACAATTTCTGCACCGTTGACCTGAGCGCCCTTTATCTCGATGTCTTGAAGGACAGGTTATATACCTCGAAGGCCGCATCGAAGGCGCGAAGATCCGCTCAGAGCGCAATTTACTTAATCCTGGATTCCATGACAAGACTTCTGTCCCCGATTCTTGTGTTTACCATGGAGGAGATATGGGCCGGCCTGCCTGATTATGAAGGAAAGGAAAAGAGTGTCCATTTGACACAGTTTCCGGAGGTAAATCCACAATACATGGACAGTGAGCTAAAGAAAAAGTGGGAGACCTTGATTGCGGTAAAGGGCGAGGTTTCAAAGGCGGTAGAGCTTGCCAGGCAGGGCAAGGTAGTGGGACATTCTCTCGATGCCTGCATAAAAATATTTGCCCCGGAAAGACTCCTTAACCTGTTAAAAAGTTACAGGGAAGAACTGATATCCCTTTTGATCGTATCTCAGGTGGATATCGTTGATAAAGATGAAAAGATAGAGAATCCTTATCAGAGCAGTGAATTTGAGGGGTTGAAGATAGGAGTTTCAAAGGCCCGCGGTAAAAAGTGTGAAAGATGCTGGATATATAGCGAGACGGTGGGAATGGATGACAGCCATCCGGCAATCTGCGGAAGGTGCATTGAGAATCTGTAAATGTTCAGGTTCGCTTAGGCTGAAGGCTATTAGTCCCTTAAATGTAAAGTTCGTGCCTGCCTGTGCGTTGCATGCAGACAGGCAAAAACGGCTTCGCCCTTCGACAGGCTCAGGGACCAGACCAGCGTACCCTGAGCCTGTCGAAGGGTGAAAGGCTCAGGGCGAAGTCTCAGTCGAACGGCAAAAGAATTGTAACTACTCAAGTTGTCAGGTTCAAGGTTCAACGGTTGTAGGGGCAATCCTATGTGATTGCCCTGGTTTGCAGGGCAGGCACACAGACCTGCCCCTGCAACTTTTTGGTTCCGGCTTGTCCGGGTTAGTCCCTTAGTTGTAAATTTCGTGCAAAAATGGCAAAAGAATTTAATGTCCGTTCACCGCGCAGAGACGACAAAACAATCAGCCTTAGGATTAACTGGCGGGCGGGGGTGGCATGGACAAACTTGTTTGTCCGTGCGTAAGTACTCAGGTTCACGGTTCAGTGGCTAAAAAACGGCCAACCTTGAACCTAACAAGATGAGCTTATTAGCTTA
>JAUWQS010000536.1 GCA_030610915.1 Pseudomonadota bacterium
AGGGTCTGTAACAAAATAACATAGTCAAACATTTCTAGTTTTTGGTGTGATTGTATAATTCCAATCCCCATGAAATTTGTGCCTCTCTAATTTTACTTTGCTTAATTCGGAATCTGACACCTTGATTCCTTTTGGATAATCAGTAGTATCCAATTCACAGCATATCTCCAACCCTTCTTCTGTTTTTGTTGATCCGATCAGGCTCACTATGGTGGCGCGGTCAACAAGAGGCTTCCCTCGCCAGTTTTTTGTAATGAACGAAAACATGCGATGCTCTATTTTGTTCCACTTGCTTGTTCCTGGTGGAAAGTGACAAACTGAAATAGTCAAACCTGTACGGTTCGCCAATTTTTGCAATTCAACCTTCCATAAACGACTCCGCGAACTGTTGCTACCACCACCATCGGCTGTTATCAAAAGATGCGAGGACTTCGGGTAAGATCGACGACCCATTTTTCGCCACCATTTTCCAATCGTAGCTACCGCAAACGCCGCCGTGTCATGATCAATACCAACGCTGACCCAACCATTGTTGCTAGTCAGATCGTAAACACCATAGGGCGATACTTTCCCAAGTTCCTTGATCTTGAAATCGTGAACCCTAACCTTCTCAGGTTCACCTTTAGGACGCCATTCCTGCCCAGCGTTCTTGAAATCACCCACCAATTCTTTCTTCTTTGTGTCTACCGAAATAACAGGCTGTCCCATTTTTTGCTGCTTCTTCGCTTTCCGATTGATGTACTTGAATTGTGCATCGCGATCTGGATGTTGCTTTCCTTCTGTCGTTTTCCGATTTGCCTGAAGGCTATAATCCATCTCTCGCAGAAGACTAGCCACCATGCTGTGACTGGTCTTATGCTCCATCTTTTTCAGTTCCATCGCCAACTTCCGGACACTTTTCGAAGTCCACCTCAAAGGAGATTCCGGATCACCCCTTGTATGAGGTTCCAGCAAATCCTCCAGGTCTTTTCGCAAGGTGAGATCCGTCTCGACTCTCCTTTTACGGCCGCCACCTTTCTTTCTGATACGCCCTGATTCCAATCGTTGAGGATTTTCAGCATCTTTAACACCGCGTGCAACAGTCGTACGCGAAAGCCCTGTCGCACACGCTACTGCTGAAATCCCTCCCCAACCAGCAGTAATTGCCTCAACTCCAGCAAATAAACGCCGTCCCCGCTCAGACAATTCCGGTAACAGCACTCGATATTTTTTATTGATCGTGTTGACGATTTCATCGAATTTGTTCATTGGCATTATATCGGCAATATAACACCAAAATGATTAAGTTATTTTATTACAGACC
>JAUWQS010000281.1 GCA_030610915.1 Pseudomonadota bacterium
AGGAAGTTTTTGAAGAGATGTGGAAGTCCGAGAGGCCTCCGAAAGAAATAATAGAAGAAAAAGGGTTGTTGCAGATAACCGATGTTGATATATTAAAGAAGGTCATAAATGAAGCGCTTGAGGCCGATCCCGAGAAAGTAAAGCAGTATAGAAGCGGAAAGGAAAAACTGTTTGGCCACTTTATGGGCCAGGTTATGAAGGCGACCAGGGGAAAGGCCAATCCAAAGCTTGTCAATAAAATCCTTATAGAGATGCTTGCGGAGTGAGGTTCAAGGTTCAAGGTTCAACGGTTAAAAGCTGACAACAGTGAACCATGAACAGTGAACATGGAGCTTTATGAAGGGACTCGATCTTTCAGAAAAATACTTCAAGGCCTATGGATTGCCCCTTATTCAGGACAAGTTCAGCCCTTTTGCCGGTCGTATAAGCGCAGGGCTCGTAGGTGATGGCTCTGAATGTTTTGGTTTTGACGACAAAATTTCACGAGATCATGACTGGGGGCCGGGGTTTTGTGTCTGGCTGATGCGTGGGGACTTCGAAAAGATTTCCTCCGAACTGCAAGAAGAGATTACAAGACTTCCTCAGACATTTCGGGGGTATGGTCCAAGACAGGTCAGTGCATGGGGACAGGGTAGAACAGGTGTCCTTGAGATTTCTCAATTTTATCTGAATTTCACCGGAATAGATCACATCCCTCATACTCTTGAGGAATGGCTCTTTATTCCGGAAAGTTCACTGGCAACGGCCACAAACGGCAGGGTCTTCTATGATCCATCTGGAGAATTCAGCGGATGGCGGGAAAGATTGTTGGAATTCTATCCCGAGGATGTGAGGTTAAAAAAGATAGCCTCCCGTTGTATGACCATCGCCCAGTCAGGACAGTACAATTTCGGACGCTCCTTTAAGAGAGGAGAATTTCTTGCCGCACAATATTCAGAAACCAAGTTCTGTGCCGATGTAATCTCCCTAATCTTCCTGCTAAACAAGAGATATACCCCATACTACAAGTGGATGCATCGTGCCCTTAAGAGACTCCCGATCCTGGGAGAGGTATGTTATACTATAATAAGTGACTTTGTTACATCTCATGATTATGAAAAGAAGAGTCAATTGATTGAGGAAATTTGCGCCCTACTCATACAGGAGTTTAAAAACCAGAATCTGAGCGATGGCGCAAGCGGGTTTCTCCTCGATCACGGCCCTCTTATTCAGGCCAAAATAGAGGACAGGAGTCTCAGGGAAAGAAATGTATGGGTGGGATAAAACGGTTGAAATTAGAAATTTGGTAACACTTTAGCCCTTTGAAAAAGAATTCTGACAGGATAACAGGACAAACAAGATTTTGTTGTCAAGTGAACAAATAAGGATAAGTCGTGTCAGCTCAATAAACCGGGGATTACATTTTTGAAACGTTGGCCTCAATCCACGGTAAGCGTTAACTGAAATTAGAAATTAGAAATTTGGCCTCCCTGCTTTTATGCTGTTAACTCGTAAACTCATTTCATCGCCCCCTAATTTCTAATTTCCAATTTCAAGTTTCAACAGGTAAACTCTTATGAACAATGTTCTCGTAATTGGCGGAAGTTATTTTGTAGGCAGGGTCTTTGTTGAAGAACTGTCAAAGGAATCCGATTATTGCATTTATGTGCTCAACAGAGGCTCTCGCCCCCTCAATATGGAGGGCGTAACGGAAATTATTTGTGACAGGAATAACACGGCACAATTGAAGGAGAATATACCATTCGAAAAATGGGATGCGGTGGTCGATTTTTGCGCATATTATCCAAACGACATTGAAGGGATGCTTTCTGCTCTCTCGCAACATGATGTTGGACAGTACATCTATATCAGCACCTCCTCAGTATACAAAGAGACACTTGCAATTCCGGTCAGGGAGGATGCCCCGAAGCTTGCCGAAACTCAGCCGGAATTAGGTCCATATTCAGATTATGCCTTTAACAAATGGCGTTCTGAGATGAGACTGATGGAACTTTGTGCCGGGATGAATATCCATTACACCTCTTTGCGTCCCGCTATCATCTATGGTAAGTATAATTATGCCCCCCGGGAGAGCTATTTCTTCGATTTGATCCATCAAAACAAAACTACTGTGCTGCCCGACAACCCGCTGCCCCTCTTCACCTTTGTGTCGGTCTGGGATGTGGCGAGGATCATTATTGCCTGTATCGGCAGTGAAAAGGTCTTTGATCGGGCATTTAATCTGGCGGCTCCCGATCTGGTGTCCTACCGCAGGCTTGTTGAAATCCTGGGCGAGATTATGGAAAAGAAAATCAGGGTAAGAACAATGAGCGTAAAAGCTATCGACGAGAAGAAAATTCCTCTGCCTTTTCCCCTGGATAATCACCTGATCTACTCCGGCGCCCTTATACAACAAGTTCTGAGTATCGAATATACCCCCTTTGTTGAGGGGATGAGAAAGACCTGGCAATACTACTCAGGTTGTTTAGGATGAAGGCTATTGGTTCCTTAGTTGTAAAGTCCTTACAAAAAATGGCTTCGGCGTGAGCGTTCAGTGATTAGAAAACGGTTAACTCTGAACCTTTGAACCGTGAACCCCTGAACCTTGAACCTGATTTGCAAAGTCCCCAAAATCGAGAAATACAAAAGAAGGAGGTTACAAAATGTCTCGAAAGCACGATCTGATAGATGAAATTTTGGTAAGAGAACTAAAGATGTTTCTGACGGTGCCTGTCAGGCAAAAAGCAGCCTGTCAGGAGGATCCGGAGGGCTTCAGGATAATGAGGAGCTCGCAATTCATGGTGTGGTCAGAGGAGGCCATCGGGAGTTATCTCGATGACCTGAAAGAGGCGGAAGAAAAAGGACATAATTTTATGACCGAGAAATATGCCAGGATGGATAACCTCATTCCCAGGCTTAAGGAAAATTCTTTGATCAATAAAATAGTGGAGATTGAGTGTGCCTGGCATAAGGAGATATTAGAGAAATACCCGAATGCCATGGGAGGAGCCCGCCCCGCTTCAAGCTCTCAGGACACACCCTCTGTTACCTCATTTGAGACATACCTGAAAGGGGAACTTGAAACATACTCGGATCGAACCATTTCCCTCCTTTACAAAGATGTCAAGGAGAAATGGGAAACGGGGAATAACAGGGCAATGGATACCTGTCGATATATGGTGGAACAACTTGGATATGATTCCTTAGAAGATGCTGAAACGACGGCTAAGAAAAGGGCGGAGCAGGCGTGAAAACTACTCACGTAGTCAGGCTGAAGGTGTTTAGGCTGAAGGCCGAAGGTACCCGAAAAACACAATTGCCGCACTTTGGCGGAGAAGCAACAAATTTTTGCATTAAACATGACTTCAAAGTGTGCAGTATTCCCGTTTTTCCTAACAGCCTTCAGCCTTCAGTCTAAACACCTGAGTAGTTAAAA
>JAUWQS010000148.1 GCA_030610915.1 Pseudomonadota bacterium
AATGTATACTTTAAAAAGTCACAAATTGCGGTTTTCTCGGTGAGAGCATCAAGAGTTCATTAGACAGGCGAGGACACCTGTCCTATCCCGCGGCAGGTCGGGCGTCTCGCTCGACGGAGCCATTCTTTATTGTATAAATTACTTGGTGGTCTCGTAAAAAGCTCCGCTATGCCGACACGTCGGCATTGTAATGGAAAGTAACTTGATTTTAATGCCAGGTTGCATTCATTTTTATAGCCAGTCGATAGACAGGCGGGCCGCCTGTCCTACTATCCCCTGGGTGCGAAGACGCCTACCCTGTGTGGTGCAGGATGCAATGTTCTTCTGCCCCCACGTAGTAGGTCGGGCGTCTCGCCCGACGGAGTGACTTTTTGAGTGCGATTTCGCGTAAGTTACTTGGAAGTCGTCACTCCGGTGAAAGCCAGAGTCCGCAAGACCTGTAACTACCTGAAAATACTGGATTCCGGCTTGGCCGTCATCCGGGACTCCGATCCGGGACGGAATGACGGGAAACGGTATTTTTGGACTTTTTACGACTCCATCACTATTACAGGTCATCATTTCCCGATGCAAAAGCTTGAAAATATCCTGTCCAGCACATCTTCGTTTATTGTCTCTCCGACGATTTCACCAAGGCTTTCAAGGGATTCTCTGAGGTCAAGGGAGATAAATTCCGGAGATATGTCCTTGAGTATATTCTCTCTGGCGCTTGAGAGAAGGCTTACAGCTTTTTCAAGAGCGGTCTGGTGCCGTAGATTCGTTATTATTATTTCTGATCTGTTATTATCCATGTTGCCACTGATTGAGGAATAAATCTGCTCCTTAAGAGCAGAAATACCTTCTCCGTATTTTGCCGATACCCACAGGGGTTTGACACCCGGGAGCAGGTCATCAAGCTCCTTGACACTCATTAGATGCGAAAGATCTGATTTGTTAATGATTAGAAGGCAATTACCGCATCTGTTTCTTTTAATTATCTCAATATCTTCCCACGTTAATTTTTCACTTCCGTCGAGAACTATAATAACCGCATCAGCCGCCGAGATTTTTTCCCGGACCAGTTCCATTCCCTCTTTTTCTATGATATCTCCGGCATCTCTTATCCCTGCCGTATCTGTAAGCCTTACCGGTACTCCTTTGATATTGATGGCTTCTTCTATATAATCTCTTGTTGTTCCCGGGACAGGGGTAACTATAGCCCGCTTTTCACCAAGGAGCATGTTCAATAAACTTGATTTCCCCACATTGGTTTTTCCGGTGATGACGGCGCTTGCGCCGTCCCTGTAGATTTTACCTTGATGATAGGTGGAGAGAAGCTCCATCCCATCATCAATTATGGATTGAATTTCCATGGCAAGTTCGTGAGCAAGAGAAATTCCAGTATCATCATCTTCCGAAAAATCTATGGATGCCTCAAGGATTGCAAGAATATCGACAATGGCCGACCTGATATCCCGTATCTTCTCTGAAAGGTTTCCCTTGAGCTGCATGACGGCAAGACGCACCCCCCTGTCTGTCCCTGCCGTTATCATGTCGGCAACCGCCTCAGCCTGTGAGAGATCGAGACGATTGTTCAGAAAGGCTCTTTTTGTAAATTCTCCCGGTTCAGCAAGACGCGCCCCCGCCTTTATTACTTCGTTGAGGATGGCTTGCAGGATTACCGGACCGCCGTGACAGTTTATTTCCAGAACATCTTCTCCTGTATAGGAGTGAGGCTCCCTCATTAATGTGATCAGTACCTCATCGAGAACAGTATCCGTTTGGGGTGATACAATATCTCCGTGGTATAGGTGGTGGGTCTTGAAGCGGCCAGTGTGTTTCCCTGACCTGAACAGCAGAGAACAAATTTCTTCAGAGCCCGGCCCGCTTACTCTTATTATCCCAATCCCGCCGGCGCCAAACGGCGTGGCTATTGCGGCTATGGTGTCTTTCAGTCCCACTCTTTTCCGGCCGGCAGTATAACGATCTTTCTGTATGCCCCTTCTCCCTTGCTTCTTGTGATTAGAGATTTATCAGTTTGGAGAGCCGTGTGAATTATTCTCCGGTCATGGGAACTGAGGTTGCTGACAGTAACAGGCTTGTTTGTTGCTTTGACTTTCCTGCTCAGTTTCTCTGCCAGCGCGGATAGCGACTCGGTTTTTCTCTTTCTGTACTCTTCGGTATCTATTACGATTCTTTTTCTGTCTTTGCCATGTTTGTTGGCAGTGATGTTCACAATAGTCTGTATGGCGTCAAGGGTTTGACCTTTTTTCCCTATAAGCAGCCCATTGCCGTCGCCCTTTATTTTGAGAGTAATAAATTCCGGTGTCTCATCAACTGTAACAGGAAAATCCAACTGCATTCGCGCCAGTATGTCTTCGGTAATCTTTTTGGCTCTCGCTGCCACGGTTTCACCTGAAACCGCAGAAACGTCCTGCAGTGCATCTCTGCCGCCGGCAGGTTCCCCCACACCTGTTATTGACATTATACTGGCTCTAATTCGGGCTTTTTTGGATCCTATAAGGCCGAGAAAGCCGGAAGAGCCTTCTGAAATTATCTCTAAATTCAGTTTTTCTCTCGGCGCGTTCAATTCCTTGCAGGCATTTTCGATGGCATCATCGACGGTCTTTCCTTCAATTTCCAGGATATTCATAGTGGTTACCTCATCTTAAGATGGTTGTTTGTTTATGTAATATTGCTGACCGATGCTAAGGATATTGTTGAATAACCAATAGATTACCAGCCCAGACGGAAAATTTAAAAACATGAAGGTAAAGATCACCGGCATCCAGAGCATCATCTTTTGCTGCATGGAATCTCCCATCTGGGGAGTCATCTTCTGTTGCAGGAACATGGTGCCGCCCATAATAATCGGCGTTATATAATAGGGGTCTTTTGCCGATAGATCCTGAATCCACCAGAAGAAAGGTGAGTGGCGAAGTTCTATTGAGTAGAGCAGAGTCTTATACAGACCAAAGAAGACAGGAATCTGGATCAGCATAGGCAGACACCCGCCCAGGGGGTTTACCTTGTGCTTCTTGTATAATCCCATCGTTTCCTGGTTAAGTTTTGCCTTGTCATCCTTGTATTTTTCCCTGAGCTTGAGCATCAATGGCTGAAGATTTTGCATCTGCTTCATTGATTTGTAACTTTTATTGCCAAGAGGCCAGAAGGCAATCTTTATAAGGGTGGTTAGAATGATAATGGCTATGCCATAGTTATGAACATATTGATATAAAAATTTGAGCGCTACCAACAGGGGCAAGGCCAGCCATTTTATCCAGTCACCGAAGTCGATGGAGTTTTCGAGTCCAACGCCTTCCGCCTTGAGAATGTTATAGTCCTTGGGCCCGAGATAGAAAGAATAATTAAAGGATCCTGACTGTCCGGGAGGAATCAGAATTTTCGGGCCTTCCAGACTCAGGGAGACGAGGTTTCCTGAATCCTTAAAAAGGACAAGGCCGGTTAATGATGGTTTTTGGGGTATCATTGAAGCAATAAAATATTTGTCCTCAAACCCTACCCAGGATACATCCGGCCCCATGAACTTCTTCGTTGCCAGTTTTTTAACTTTCTCACGGTAAATGCTGTTTTTGACAAAAGAAATTGGACCATTATGGCTATACCTGCTTATTTCTGCTTCGGGATCAACAAATTGATTCCAACTGAGAAGCGCCTTTTCACTGAGGGTACGCGGGGAAAGATTGTAAACTCTTACCTCGAGATCAAGGGAATACTTTTCCGGATAGAACGTAAAGATTTTTTCTATCTTTATCTTTTCCGGGTATGATCGGCTGAATGTCAGTTTCCGGTAATTCTCTGCTCTTGTAAGACCCGCAGCCTCCTCATTCGCCTCATAAATTTCATTACGAGGGATGCTTATACTTGAATCGGGAAAAGTTACGGCAAGAGGATATCCCATACCATCTGAAACATTAACCAATTCGATAGGGTCGGAATTTCTATCAAGGGTTTTACGATAATCTTTCAGCTTAAAAGACTTCAGCGTCCCTCCGACAGTGGTAAAGACGGCGGTATAAAAATCCCCTTCGACCGTGATGTCCCTGCCACTTATCGCTTCCTGATTGGGAGGCATAGTTTCGGTTAAAATCTCCGGCCCCTCCAATGTTTTTCTGCTCTCCGATTCGACTGCAATCTTCTTTTCTATTGGCTGTTGTGGTGGCAGCGGTTTTACAAAATAGTATTGATAAACTAAAACCACAATAAAAGACAGGACGATGGCAGCAAGTGTCCTAATGCCCATTTAATTCCTCCAGGTTCTTCGAGTTTCGAATTACGGGTTACGGGTTCGAAAAAACAACCCGTAACTCGAAACCCGAAACTCGTAACTATTTTACAGGGTCGTAGCCGCCAGGATTCAGGGGATGGCACCGGAGTACACGAAGCAAGCCTAAAAACAGCCCTTTAAATGGGCCGTAGCGTCTTATGGCTATGATCGCATATTCGGAACATGTTGGATAAAAGCGGCAACATCGGGGAAAGAAAGGTGATATGAATATCTGGTAAGACCTGATAAAACCTATAAACAGCCTTCTTGACATATGCGCAAGCACTCACTAATGAGGCTGCCCGAGAATGGCTATTTTCCGCAATCTCTGCGTCAGGTTCAGATTTTAATCCTCAAAATACGGAAGTGTATTCCTGCGGTTAAAATCTTCGCCTTCCTTGACCTTGCAAAAAATTTCTCACTCTCGAACAGCCTCCTAAGGCATCAAGCATCGACTTTCACTATTAAGGGAACTTCAAGTTCCCTGCACAGATCTTGATACTTGAGAGATGATATATTTTTTTTCGCGATTATCACTATGTCTTGTGAAGCAGGAAATCTGTCCTTATTCAATCTGAAAAACTCTCTCAGGACACGCTTAATCCTATTCCTTTTTACAGAGTTACCCACCTTTTTTGAGACCGTCAATCCGAGCCGCCTTATTCCTGACCTGTTATGGCACAATATTACAGTAAAACTCTTCGAATTGACCCGTACCCCGTTTTGGTATATTTTTAAATAATCTCTCCGTTTTAGAATTCTCTCACTCTTGCCAAAAGTCCGCCTTGCCATTTTTCGGGGGTTGGGTCCATCACACCCTGACCATACAATTTTTCAAATGAACTACCACGCCGCGGGGGAATTAAACCCTACGGACTTCGCATCACCCTTTAAATTAGCCGCGGATACACGCAGATAGGACAAAAAAATAAAATTAATCCGCGTCCATCAGCGGCTAATTCAACGTCTCGAAATCTGTGGATTAAACGGCCAGTCGTTTTCTCCCCTTTGCT
>JAUWQS010000474.1 GCA_030610915.1 Pseudomonadota bacterium
AATTTCGGAAAGTTAAGGGAATAAAAGCCATATTTACACGAAAAAGTCTTACGCCTTGATATTAATCAATAAAACATAAAAAATTCTTTTAAGCAAGAAAGATTATGGAAAATCTGCCGCGATAGCGGCTTACTTGAACAAATCACTTCACCAGACCGCCAACAGCACGGCGTTTTCTGAAAGGTTCTGCCCCGCACCAAAGCAGGTGGTTATCCAAGGTTCAGTGCTCCGCAGTGTTGGCGGCAGGTGAGTTCAGCCGTTAGGCCTGTAATAAAATCAGCTCATGGTTTCCCCTTCTTTTTTGCTTGACATACTTCAAGTACTTTCGTATAATAGTAAAAAATTATAAAAAGGAGGGATGACATGCAATATTACAAAATCGAAATTGATGAAAAAATCTGGAATTTTCTGAAGAGCGAGGCCGAGCCGTTTGAGGACACCCCAAATTCGGCATTAAACAGAATCCTCTTTGGAGGACAACCGTCTGGCCATGATGGGATAAATAGGGAAACAGCACGTACCTCACCAAGTTTTCCCGATGGTGTTCCTAAGGCATTGGCACAGATACTTGAGGTCATTTACGAGATGAAAAAATCGGGGCGAAATAGACGGGAAGCTACTAACCTTGTGGCTCAAAAAAGAAATACCGCCCCTCAAACGGTCATTGACAAGTATTGCAGGCAACTTGGCAAGAGGGCTTATGAAATCGACCGACTCTTGGAGGATAAGAGCTTAAGAGAATTCAGGGCATTACTGGAAAAGAAATTCGTCAACCACCCGGAGCTCATAACCTCTTTTTTCGCCTCCTTAAACAGCAAAACGAACATGGAGGAGTATCATGCATAACGAGTTTACAGCAATTATTGAAAAAGATGAAGATTGGTATGTTGCTTACTGTCCTGAGGTTCCGGGGGCAAATGGACAAGGCAAGACAATTGAAGAATGTAAGGCAAGTCTATCAGCAGCTATCTCACTTATAATGGAAGATCGGCGTGAGAACATCCTGCGCGGATTACCGGAAGATGCAATTCGCGAGGTCGTTGCAGTCTCATGAAGAGACAATCCCTTCTGCGGCACTTGCGCCGGTGTGGTTGCTACCTCAAGAGAGAAGGCGGTTCTCATTCGCTTTGGATGAACCCAGCGAATGGATCTGTTGAGACGGTGCCACGACACATTGAAATCTCAAAGAAACTTGCCAGGAAAATATGCAAAGGACTCGGAATCCTTGGTCTTCATAAAAAAGAATAATAAAAAGCATGGCATAACAAATCACTTCACCTGACCGCCAACAGCGCTCGATTCCTGAGAGGCTCTGCCCCGCATCAAAGTAGGTGGTTTTTGAAGGCTCAGCGCTCCGCAGTGTTGGCGGCAGGTGAGTTCGGGCGTTGATCAGGCTCCGCTTCGCTCCGCCTGATCAACGCCCGGAGTGACCGGTACCCGGTCGACTCCATGGCCATCGTGCTCCGCTTCGCTCCGCCCGATAACCACGGAGTCGACCGGCAAGATTGCCTGGATAATCAGAGCGCATACGCGCTCCATTATCCCGTCAATCTTGCCGGTCACTCCGGGCGTTAGGCTAAAACCAGTCTTTGCTATCAGGGAGGATTAAGTAGTGTTTACAACATACACAGCGAAATATACAAAGATTGATTCCGGTTACATGGGGCAATTAGTTGAATGGTCTGAGATAGTTACTGAAGGCAAGAATATTGAGGAATGCCGATATATGTTAAGAGACGCTCTTAACGAAATGATCTTGGCCTATCAACAGCAAGGAAAAGAAATTCCAATAGGTAGCTCTTTAATTGAGCAAGTTCCGGTTGAGGTTGATAGTGTCCATCAAACGGCGTGACCTAATTCGGTATTTTGAAGAAAACGGATTTTATCTGTTGCGAGAGGGTAGCAATCATGCGATATTTACGAATGGAGCAAAGA
>JAUWQS010000529.1 GCA_030610915.1 Pseudomonadota bacterium
GTCGGGTTCAGGCATCTTTCCGGCCTTTAGTGCCCCGATCAGTTCATCCACCTTCTCAATTGTCAGGTTTTCATAGTAGGTGTCATTGACCTGGATCACCGGACATGTGCCGCAGGATCCAAGGTCCTCGACGGCGGACAACGTAAACAACCCGTCACCGGTGGTCTCACCGGCTTCGATACCCAGTTTTTTCTCAAGATGCTCAAGAATATCATAAGCCCCGCACAAAAAACCCGGTATGTTGGTATCAACCTGCAGGTGATATTTGCCAACCGGTTTTGTATTATACATCGTATAATACGTTGCCACGCCGTAAGCCCTGCCGGCGGATATACCCGCAATACCGGCCACCTCTTCAATGTCATCATCGGACAAAAAATTGCTGTTGTCACGCTGCGCTATTTCGAGAGCAGGCATAAGGATCGATTCCTTATTGGGGTAGTGACTGATCAACTCAGATACTTTTTCCTGTGTTTCTCTATTCATCCTTGTCCCTCCTAAGTTTATGGTCTGTCATGAAATTAACCGGTCCTGAAAATATATTCTCAAAATCACAGAGGTAGTAAAATAAAACACTCTTTCCTTACGCTACAACTCAAATCCACTCTCCGCTTCACTCAAGCGAAAGGGCACGAAAACAGCCCATCGTGCCCGCTCCTTAATGAACCGGGCGCAGATATACATTTACCTTAAACCTGAAAATTCCTATCACAGACTTCAGGATATGTCAATAAATTTAAAGGTAACTGTGTAGCCCGGCAAGGACATAATTTACTCCAAGGTATGTAAACATGACCGCAAGAAAGCCGGCAATGGAAATCAAGGTCATCCTCGTTCCCCTCCATCCCCTGACAAGACGCGCATGAAGAAAGGTGGCGTAAATCAGCCATGTAATGAGCGACCAGGTTTCCTTCGGATCCCATCCCCAGTATCTCCCCCAGGCATGATCAGCCCAGGCAGCCCCGGTAATGATCCCCAATGTTAATAATACAAAACCGATCGATATCATCCTGTATATGACCTCATCCAGAAACTTCGGCTCAGGCAGTGTGTCGATAATGTTTCCCTTCAGCTTTAGCTTCAATAGATAGAGTATGCTGGTTCCAAACGAGATGGCAAAACAGGCATAGGCGAAAAATGAACTGATAACATGGCTGATCAGCCAGTTACTTTGAAGTGCGGGAATTAAAGGTTGGATCCGGCAATCTATATTCCCGGACAAAGAGACGTAAGCCAACAATATGAAAGCAAAGAAAGAAGACAGGGCGCCGATGAGACCGCTTTTGTATCGTCTCGCCATAATCAGATAGATGAATATGGTGGACCAGGAAAAGAATACAAAGGATTCATAAAGATTCGAGAGGGGAGCGTGTCCGATCCCCAGATGGTAAGAGTGTATCCAGCGGATAATAATCGCTGCCGTATGGACTGTTAAGCCGGAAACGGCT
>JAUWQS010000042.1 GCA_030610915.1 Pseudomonadota bacterium
AGCATCCACCCCCAATTGGGTAATCGAAAGGGTTGTCAATTATCTCACAGGATACCAGCGGGACAGGAAAAAGGAAGGGATGAGGAGGCCGCTGAATTTCTGGGTATTTACAGTTACAACGGATATCTATTCCGCAATAGGAGCGGGGTGTCTGTCGCTGTCAAGCATGCTCCTTCAAGGGCTGAATGTTAATATCTTTAGTATAATGACGGCATCTTTCTATGTGTATTCGATGCATACATTAAATCGCTTTATTGACCGGAAGCGCAGCAGCATAATAAGTTCATTCAGAGAAGATTCCTACCTGAAACATAAAAAAGTGTATGTGAGCTCCGCAATTATCTCTCTGCTGCTTGCCCTGGCTCTTTCTCTGCTCACAGGCCTGGCTCCGTTTTTGCTGCTGCTCTTGATTTCCCTTTTAGGGGCGCTTTACAATACAAGAATATTACCGCAAAACTGGAGTTTTAAAAGATTGAAGGACATACCCGGTTCCAAAAATGTTTCCATGGCAGCGGCCTGGGGCATCGTGATTGCGGTTGTTCCGCAGATAGGAGTGAGCTTGAGCGTAACAACCGGAACGATATCAGCTTTTTTCTTTACCTTTGCAGTGGTTTTTGTGAGATCAGCCATGCATGATGTAACGGATATTCAAAGCGACAGGCTTATCGGAAGGGAGACCATACCTGTCCTTATAGGTGAAGAAAACACCAGAAAACTTTTAAAGGGAATACTGGTCATTATGGCGGCAGTCCTTGTGGTGGCCCATCCCGCAGGATGGACATCCTCTTTAAGCCTTGCCCTTCTGCCGTGCGTATTTTATGCGTGGATTTGTTTCAGATTTTGTGATAGAAAAATAAGGCTTTCCGTCGCAGTTCTGGAGGGCATTCTCGAAACAAACTATATAATCGCCGGCCTGGGCGCATTTTTGTGGCTCATTCTGGTTAGATAACGAACAGTTTAAGTTTCGAGTTTCGAGTTTAAGTTCCAATGTCCGAAACTCGAAACTTGTAGCAAGGAAGGTTGTGAAACTATGATTGGAAAATCAGCGATTCTTTCTCTTTTCGCTTTATTTGTAATTATTCTCATTGGTTGTGGAAGTATTCGCTATTGCTGGGTTGCTCAGGGCACAGGGAATTTCCATCCGAAAAGGATAGGGGTTCTCCCTGTTTACGTTGGACCTTTTGAGGAGGCGAGGGGCATAATTGATCAGGTTATTGCCGGTGTTCTGATTGAGAAAGGATGGTTTACCGATGTCGTGGCGCCGGACACGGTAAAGGGTCAAATGCAGTCGAATGATGATCTGAGAAAATATGTTTCCGGATATATTGCCAAACTTAGAACTGTAAACTTTTCCGACCCTGACCTGAGCCGGAAGATTGGTGAGGGATACCATGTAGATGCCTTCCTTGTTGTTAATTTAGAGCACTGGGATTATACTGTGGAAAGAGAGGATAAGATTGCCAGGGTTGGCTTGGGATTGAAGCTGGTGGAGGCAGAAACGGGAAAGATAACCTGGAAAGCATGTCATTCTATAGCGGAAGGTTACTGGCTTTTCAAACCTGACCTTCCCGATGTGGCAAAGGATGTTGCGAAAAAGATGCTCAACTATATGCCGCATTAAGTCAGGTTGTTTAGACTGAAGGCTGAAGGCTGAAGGCAACACAAGCCGGAAGAGTTCATAGCTCATAGCTTAAAACTTGAAGGTGGGTGGGTGGCATGGACAAACTCGTTTGTCCGTGCGTAACTACTCAGGCTGAAGGCTGTTATACTTGACACTGTTGTAACTTGCGTTTCTGTCATTCCGAACGAATGTGAGGAATCTTAAGATTTCTCCTTTCAGTCGAAATGACAAATAAGCTCAATTTGTGGCAGCGCGTAGTATAGTGCCTCGTAGTCTTCAGCCTAAGGCAACATAATCCGGACAAGCCGGAACAAAAAAACGGTTCAACGGTTCACGGTTCAACGGTTCAACGGTTAAAAGCTATCAACCGTGAACCGTGAACCATTAACCATGAACCTTGAACCTGTTATGGAGGTTAACAAGAAAGATGGCGTATGTAATTACAGATGAATGTATTGCCTGTGGCGCCTGCGAGGATGAATGTCCTGTGGGGGCTATAAGCGAGGGAGAAGACAAATATGTAATCGATGCAGAGCTTTGCACCGACTGTGGAGCCTGCGCTGATATATGCCCGGTGGAGGCAATTGTACCAGGAGATGACAAATAAGTGACTATTCAGCCGCAGATGAACGCAGATAGTGCCTGAACGAAAACCCCGTTCAGGCACGGGTTTGAGTTTTGGGTTTCGAGTTTTGAGTTAAAAAAAGAAAGCACTTGACACCTTGAATCCTTTGTATCAACTGATCGGGAGAAGAACCCAAAATATCAGTGATAATCCGCGTAGATCTGTGGATAAGTAGTTATATTAAAATTTTCTCGCAGGAATCTATCTTTATGAGATTATTCATAACCTTTGAGGGAATCGAAGGATGCGGAAAGACCACCCAGATCAAAATGGCGGGAGAGTATCTGAAAAGCAGGAATATCCCCTTTATCATGACCGAAGAGCCTGGGGGAAGTCCTCTCGGGATGGAAATCAGAAAAATACTTTTGAATGAAGGCTCTTTCGAAATATGCGCCACATCGGAAGTTTTCCTCTTTTCCGCAGCCAGAGCCCAACACGTAAAAGATGTTATCCTGCCTGCCCTCAAAAGAGGAGATGTGGTTCTATGCGACCGCTTTTACGATGCCACCATCGCTTATCAGGGATTCGGACGGGGATTTGACATAGACACTATACAAAAAATTAATGCGGTTTCGACAGGACAGTTAAAACCGAACGTGACTTTCCTTTTTGACGTTCCGGCCCCCGTTGGGATCAAAAGGGCTATGAAGAGGATATCCCAAATAAGAGATATTAACAAAGAGGACCGCTTTGAGAAGGAGGAGATAGAGTTTCACAAGAAGGTCCGGGCAGGTTATTTTTCCCTTGCTGATAGCGAATCCGAAAGATTCAGGATAATAGATGGTTCAGAAGATATATCGGCAGTGCACAGAAAGGTATGTTCCTTGATATCCTCCCTGATTAACGATAACCGTTCACCGCAGAGACGCTGAGAACGCAGAGAGAAGATGGATATTAACAAATTGAGCAGCAAGATTATAGGAGCTGCTATTGAAGTGCACAAAATCTTGGGACCTGGCTTGCTGGAATCTGCTTATGAGCAATGCTTATGCCATGAGCTGAACCTCCAACAATTATCATTCGAGAGTCAGAGACCACTGCCTGTAGAGTACAAAGGGAAAAGATTGGATTGCGGTTACAGACTGGATATAGTTGTTGATAATGCTATTATACTTGAATTAAAGGCGTGCGAAGCGATTATATCGATACATAAGGCACAACTCTTGACGTATCTCAAATTGTCAGGTCTTCATATGGGATTGATTCTGAATTTCAATGTACCCGTTATGCATAACGGCATAGTGAGAATAGTGAACAAATTAGATGAAAAAAAATTAATCTCTGCGTCCTCTGCGTCTCTGCGGTGAACTGACACTAACGAACATGACACAGGTAAATTGATGTCCTTTAGCGATATTTGTGGTCAGGATAAACAGATAGCTGTCTTGAAAAATGCGATGGGAAGGGGACGTGTTCCACACGCCTATCTTTTTCATGGAACAAGAGGTGTGGGAAAAAGAAAGACGGCAAAGGTCTTCGCAAAGGCCCTGAATTGTTCAAAAGAAAATCTCGACTCATGTGACAGATGCACATCCTGCATGAAAATAGACCACGGGAATCATCCCGATGTTATAACTATAGTACCCGAAGGGAATGTTATAAAGATCGACGCTATAAAAGATCTCCGGAGACAACTGAAGTTCAGACCATTCGAAGGGGGCAGGCGGGTTTTCATAATAGTGGATGCGGATAAGATGAACAGCGTCTCCGCCAATTCCTTTTTGAAGACGCTTGAGGAGCCATCTCCCTCCAATATTTTGATATTGACTGCATCTAACCCACACCTGCTTCCCGCAACCATCCTCTCCCGGTGCCAGCAGTTAAGGTTCAATCCAATACAGGTGGATACCGTCGCCTTATTTTTAGAGAAAAAATTATCTCTAAACACAGAATCGGCCTGTTTGCTTGCTTCATCATCCGGTGGAAGCATCGGAAAGGCGCTGGAAATGAGCGAGAATTCGTACCTGACATTCAGAAATGAGGTGATCGAAAGTGTAAACACCTTCAACTTTAAAGATCCCCTGAAATTCCTATCTCTTGTCGACAACTTTGGTAAAGAGGAGAAAGACGGAAAAGATATATTAGGGAAGCTTAAAATACTGAGATCCTGGTATAGAGATATACTGGTATATAAAGAAACCGGTGAGTCGAAATCTCTTACCCATCGGGATCGCATTGAGATAATTAGAGATTTTGCCGAAAAGATATCGGGACTAAATATTTTGAAAAGCATAAAAACAATAAATCGCGCATATAGCGCCATAGAACAAAATGCTAACAAACCGTTGATGTTGGAATGGATGATGTTTAAACTTGCAGATGTTCAACATTTGTAACTACTCAGGTGGATAGGCTGAAGACTGAAGACTGTTAGGGGAAAGCGGGAATACTGCGAATTTTGAAGCCATGTTTGGTACAAGAACCTGCTGTTTCTCCGCCAAAGTGCCCTAACCCGGACAAGCCGGAATAGCTCTTAGCTCTTAGCTGAAAGCGTAATATAATAAGTTCGGGTAGGGGCGACTTTAGTCGCCCATATCGGGAGGTTAAAACCTCCCCTACCCTAATTTATTGAAAAGTTGCGATTTTCTTTTGCCATTTTTACACGAATTTCACGACTAAGGGACTAATAGCGCTCTTCCTGTCCCTTCAGCCTTCAGTCTAAATAGCTTCAGCCTGACTACGTGAGTAGTTACAACCCGTTAACCACTTGACAAGGTTTGAAGAGATGGAACAGATGAAAAATATTGTAGGTGTAAGGTTTAAAAAGAGAGGTAAAATATATAACTTTGATGCCGGGGATATTCAACTAAAGAAGAATGAAAGCATCATTGTCGATACCGGCAATCGATTGGCAATTGGGAATGTTGAAACAGATATTAAACCTGTTCCTCTGGACGACTTGCCGAATAACCTCAAAAAGATTGAGCGCAAGGCTACAGAGGAAGATTTGAAGATAAGAGAGGAGAATCAAAATCTTGAGAAAGATGCCTTCAGAATTTGCCTTGCTAAAATAAAAAAGAGAAACCTTCCCATGAAGTTGGTTACCGTTGAATATATCTTTGATAGAAGTAAAGTAATATTCTACTTTACTGCGGAGAGCCGTGTTGATTTTCGGGAGCTTGTCAAGGATCTTGTGGAACAATTCAGAACGAGGATCGAATTAAGACAAATCGGGGTAAGAAATGAAGCTGCTATGTTGGGCGGCATAGGAATATGCGGCAGGGAGATTTGTTGCGCCAGATTTCTTCGCAGTCTTGACCGTGTATCGGTAAAGATGGCGAAGGAACAGCATGTGTCGCTAAATCCTGAAAAGATATCGGGACCTTGTGGAAAACTCATGTGCTGTCTCGCTTTTGAATATGACGGTTATCTTGATTCGAAAGAGGGACAGAAAAATTGACGTTGATGTAAAGTTAGGCCCTTAGTTGTGAAATTCGTGCAAAAAAGGCAAAAGAATTTGGTAACGGTTCAAAGGAAAAACAACCTAACCCGGGTAAGCCGGAAGCAAGAAGCTCATAAGCTCATCAGCTCATCAGCTCAGCGGTTAAAAGCTGTCAACACTGAACACTGAACACTAAACACTGAACTCTCTTTTGTTTCCGGCTTGTCCAGGTTAGGTTTTCATGGAAAAGATATTTTATATTACAACTCCGATATACTACGTAAATGCCTCCCCGCATATTGGCCATGCCTACACAACCATAGTTGCTGATGTAATGACAAGGTTTTACCGCCTGTCTGGGTACAGGACATATTTTATGACCGGCACTGACGAACACGGGGATAAGATCGCCGAAGCCGCTCAGCATACCGGAGAAACCCCAAAGGCATATGCAGACAGGATTAGCGCAATGTTCAGGAATCTCTGGCCGCAGCTTGCGATAACCAATGATTATTTCATCCGAACAACCGACGAAGGACATATAAAGACTGTCAGCTTAATCCTGCAGAAGGTCTATGATGCGGGGGATATCTATTTCGGAAAATATGAAGGATATTACTGTGTCGGTTGTGAGCGGTTCTACAGGGAATCAGAATTAGTGGATGGTAAATGTCCGGATCACCAGACTTACCCGGAGCATAGGAAAGAGAGTAATTACTTCTTCAAGATGGGCAAATATCAGGACTGGCTGATTCAATATATAAAGGATAATCCTGATTTCATAAGACCGGAAAGATATAAAAATGAGGTACTTGCCTTCCTGAAGGAACC
This sequence comes from Pseudomonadota bacterium, assembly GCA_030610915.1. Next base: position 6,460 of record JAUWQS010000042.1, read on the forward strand.
GCTTGGCGATCTGTGCATATCAAGGCCGAAAACGAGGCTTTCCTGGGGAATAACACTTCCGTTTGATAAGGACTATGTGACCTATGTCTGGTTCGACGCACTGATCAATTATCTGACAGGCCTGGGATATCCGGAAGGAAAAGACTTCAAGACCTTCTGGCCCTTCTCAGAACACCTGATAGCAAAGGATATCTTGAAGCCACACGGTATTTACTGGCCTACAATGTTAAAGTCGGCAGGAATAGAACCGTTCAGACATTTGAATGTGCATGGATACTGGAACATCGACGAAAGCAAGATGTCCAAAAGCAGGGGAAACGTGGTAAGCCCCTTAGCCCTGAAGGACAAATACGGCCTTGATGCGTTCAGATACTTTCTTCTCAGGGATATGGTCTTTGGCCTTGATTCAAGCTTCAGCGAAGAAAACTTTGTTCAGAGACTCAACTCAGACCTGGCAAACGACCTGGGGAATCTCGTGAGCAGAACAATAACCATGGCAGTAAAATATTGCGACGGAAAAGTGCCGGTGCCCCATGCCTTCCTTGAAGAAGACGGAACGCTCATTGAGATGGCGGCAAAGACATTGTCTGAAGTAGAATCGTCTTTCCAGGATCTGGCTTTTCATAAGGCCTTAATATCTATCTGGAATTTCATTAACGCTACAAATAAATATGTTGTGGAAAGAGAACCCTGGTCATTAGCCAAAAACCCCGTGGAGCGGGAAAGGCTGGAGACTGTCATCTATCATCTGCTTGAGGCTCTCCGTGTAATTGCCGTTCTCATATACCCGTTTATGCCCGACTCCGCAGAGAAAATAATGAGACAGATCGGGATAAATGATACACCGTCTCAGGATTTTGACAGTATACGCAACTGGGGAGGGGTAGGCAGCGGGAGTCCCCTGACCCGCGGTCCCGCCCTTTTCCCACGGGTTGAGTACAAAAAGAAAAAGGGGTAAGCGTTCGCTAAACGTTGAAATTAGAAAATAGAAATTTGGCCTTCATGACGCCTTTGGGCTGGAAAAGAAAAGTCTCTAAAATGGTAACTACTCATGTAGTCAGGCTGAAGGTACTCGAAAAACACGATTGCCGCACTTTGGTGGAGAAACAGTAGTTTTTTGCATCAAACATGGCTTCAAAGTGTGCAGTATTCCCGCTTTTCCTAACATTCTTCAGCCTTCAGTCTATTCACCTGAGTAGGTACAAATGAAAAACTATAAAACAGACAAAATCGAGGAGCTGACCTGTCTCTATGAGATTGCAAGGACCTTGAATGCAACACTTGATCTTAAAAAGTCTCTATATAACGTGCTGGATATCTTATCGAGTAAGATGGAGATGGTGCGGGGGACGATCACAATATTGAGTCCTTTTCGTGATGAGATCAGCATTGAGGTTGCCCATGGTCTTTCAAGGACTGCCATTATGAGGGGAAAGTACAAACCCGGCGAGGGAATTACCGGGCAGGTCATTCAAACGGGAAAAGCGAAGGTTGTGCCGAAGATCAGTGAGGAGCCGTTCTTTCTCAATCGAACAGCGTCAAGGAGACACATTGTTGAGGAAGAAACTTCCTTTTTTTGTGTGCCTGTTAAAAATAAACAACAGGTTATTGGGGCATTGAGCGTTGACCATCCTTTTGATGAAACATATTCTTTAAAGGAAGCTGAGAGATTCCTGACGATTGTCGGCGCCATGATTGCCCAGCAGGTGGTTAACCTTGAGAGAATCAATCTTGAAAAGGAACATCTGATGGAGGAAAATCGACGCCTCAAGGAGGATCTGTCCGAAAAATATAATATTACCAACATAATCGGCAACAGTAACAAGATGCGCGAGGTCTTTCAGATGATATTCCGTGTTTCCCAGAGCAACGCGACCGTCTTGATCCGGGGTGAGAGCGGAACAGGAAAAGAACTGGTGGCCAATGCAATTCACTATAACAGCTTGCGGGCGGGAAGGCCATTTATCAAGATTAACTGCGCCGCCATGCCGACAAACCTCATTGAGTCTGAACTTTTTGGTCATGAGAAGGGGGCGTTTACCGGCGCTATCAAGCAAAAGGAGGGCAAGTTTGAACTTGCCCATAAGGGCACTATCTTTTTAGATGAGATCGGCGCTGTCGGGGGCGGTGTTCAGGTAAAACTACTCAGAGTATTGCAGGAAAGGGAGTTTGAAAGGGTAGGCGGCCTTAAGACCATAAAGACCGATGTGAGGATCGTTACCGCTACCAATAAGGATCTGGAAGAAGCTGTCGAAAAAGAGACATTCAGGGCGGATCTTTACTACCGCCTGAATGTCTTTCCCATATATATTCCCCCATTGAGGGAACGTAGAACCGACATTCTCCTTCTCGCCGATCACTTTCTGGAGAAATATGCGAAGGAACATCAAAAAGAGATTCGACGCTTTTCTTCCACCGCCATCGATATGTTTATGTACTATAGCTGGCCGGGGAATGTGCGCGAGCTGGAAAATTGTATTGAGAGGGCGGTTCTCCTCTGTGATGGAAAGATTATCCAGAGCCATCACCTTCCCCCAACGCTCCAGATCTTGGGAGAATCCGGCGCCGTTCCCGAACAATCGCTTGATGGCCGTGTCGAAAATATGGAGAGAGAAATAATAATTGATGCCCTGAAAAACAGCCGTGGCAATATGGCCAGGACTGCAAAACTGCTCGAAATAACCGAAAGAAAAATTGGCTATAAGGTCAAAAAATATGGCATCGATTATCGCCGTTACAGGCGATATTGACTGTTGCAAGGTATCTAAAAAATTAAAAGGGAGGGATTTTACAAGTAAGGCTACAACCAAAGCCCCGTCATTCTCACCGATAACAGGTTGAAAGTAACTTTTCAATAAATTATAGGGTAGGGGAGGTTTTAACCTCCCGATATGGGCGATTAGAGTCGCCCCTACCCAAATTTACTGAGATGTTACTCGATTCTCTTCATTCAACCGTTGAACCGTGAACCTTTGAACAGTGATGGACTCGTAAAAAGCTCCGCTATGCCGACACGTCGGCATTGTAATGGAAAGTAACTTGCGTTAATTTGTCATTTCGAACGAATGTGAGAAATCTTAGATTTCTCGTCGTTTCACTCCTCGAAATGACAGACGTAAAAACCGCT
>JAUWQS010000003.1 GCA_030610915.1 Pseudomonadota bacterium
CTATACGACTATTAACGCCACATTTACCCGCGAAGATGTGGGAAAGGACCGTGGTTGGCGAAAGGCTATCAAAATCGCCTTCTCGGAAAACCCCGTATCGGAGATGCCCGGGGAGCGATTCGTGGAGGAGCCGGAACCAAGTAAAAAACCCTTGACATGAGCGCCAAAATAAATTATAGATAAGACTAATCGGACAAACTGTCACAGCACAGGACAATGTGGCCGATGAAAAGATGAATAAAGATAGGTGCTTAGAGAGAATCGGACATAAATGCCAAAAAAATCCACAACAATCTGGCTGGATGCAGAGACGAAAAAAAGACTTGAGGAATATTCTGAAAAGAATTATCCTTATTCTACATCAGGGCAGGCCAGAATAGCGATAGAACAATATTTGAACAGGAAAAGAATCATAGCTGGGTTGCGGAAATATGTAGATGTAAGCCGGACGGAGGAGGAACAGATGACCGCTAAAAAGCGTGGTAATGTAGGACGAAGAGACAAGGGTGCATGTGGTGGGGACAGAAAGAGAGATGGAAGCGGCGCAGGAGTCGGGAACCTAAAAAGAAATAACTTTCAGTGACAGAATAGGGATAAGACAAATCGGACAAAAAAGGCTGACGATTAGACAAAAAGGCCGAAGTAAAAAACAGTAAAAACAGATAGTTATTGGACATCATGGAAAACAGGGAAGCAATTGGGCAATTACTGGATTACGGCTGAGATATATTGACTCTAAAAAAGAGACGAAGGAGATTAGAAGTGAAGAATAAAGTTGGAAAACCTCTCAAGTTCACCCCTGAATCCCTACAGATGATCATTTCTAAGTATTTCGAGACTACGCTAATCGGAGAATATACCATAACAGGCTTAGCATTGTTGGTTGGGAGCAAACAACTTATACAGGATTATGAGAAACGCAAAGACTTTTCCGAGATTATAAAGAGAGCTAAGCTGATGGTCGAAAACGATTATGAACTATCGCTACGGAAACACGGTAAAGCTGGGGACATATTTGGTCTGAAGAATTTCGGTTGGAAGGATCAACAGGATTTAAAGGTTGATTCTGTCGTTAAGCACGGCATTTCCGATGATTTAGCAGCGTTAATTGAGGATATTGTGGGGAGCGTGAGAAATGACCCATAAGGATGCCCCGGAATGGACGATCTTGGGTGGCTTGATGGTAGGATAAGGGGCAAATATAGCTATTACAGGCAGTATTAGTACGCTAAAAGGGGCAAAATGGGTTTTATTGAGGGCGAAAACGAGTATCAAAGCAGACCCCGAGAACGGATATTGGTCAAGGTAACACGCCGGATGATAGCAGATGCGAGAGGGATTACGGTGTCAGGTGTCAGGCAAGCGATCAAGCGAGGCAAACTCAATCCGTACGACCTCAAGAGTATAGCGGAGTTTATCCGATGACTCGCAACGAAACACATCAGAGGTATAAATCACTTTTGCTAAAGGCGCGTCAGACAGATCAGACACAGGGCGTAATGCGAGAGTTGGCCCTGAGGGATTTGTTTTTTTTAATCCTCTACATTTTAGGGCGCAAAGACATTGATCGGGACTGGCTGTATGAGAGATGTAGAGAGGTGCAAGCGGACCCTGATGGGTACATTGATTTATGGTTCAGAGAGGCTTACAAAAGTTCCATAATTACCTACGCACTCACAATCCAGGACATTCTTAATGATCCGGAGATTACTGTTGGTATATTTTCAGCCACCAGGCCGATAGCGAAGGCGTTTTTGCGGCAAATCAAAAGGGAGTTTGAAGACAACGCCAAGCTCAAGGCGTTGTTTCCGGATATCTGCTATGCGTCACCCGGTAAAGAGTCACCAAAATGGAGCGAGGACGACGGAATCATAGTCAAGCGCAAGGGCAACCCAAAGGAGTCAACAGTTGAGGCATGGGGTTTGGTAGATGGTCAGCCTACAGGCAGGCATTTCCAGCTGATGGTTTATGACGATGTAGTTACGAGAGAGTCAGTCACAACCCCGGAGATGATAGACAAAATCAACAGAGCGTGGGAATTATCCCGGAACCTCACAGCGATTGGCGGACGGACCCGGCACATCGGAACGCGTTACCACTACAACGACACATACAATTTGATTATGGATAGGGGTGCCGCGATACCTCGTATTTATCCGGCTACAGATGATGGTACTACAGGCGGCAAGTCTATATTTTTTGATGAGGCAGTACTTGCAAATAAACGCCGGGAGATGGGCGCATTCACGTTTGCTTGTCAAATGTTACAGAATCCGAAAGTAGATTCAATACAGGGATTCAAAGAAGAGGATTTAAGGTTCTGGGGTGCTATTCATTACAATCACCTTAATGTTTATTTACTTATTGATCCGGCAAACGAAAAGAAAAAGAGGTCGGATTACACAGCTGCGTTTGTAATTGGACTGGGTGAGGATAGAAACTACTACATCATAGACATCATCAGAGATCGCTTGTCACTAACAGAGCGTGGGAACCTTTTAATGAGTCTCCACAGACAATATAGACCTCTACGAGTCGGATACGAGAAATATGGTATGCAGGCGGATATTGAGTATTTCGAGACCGTAATGCAAAAAGAGAACTATCGGTTCGTTATAACTCCTCTCGGTGGGCAGGTGTCGAAGGTTGACCGAATCACCGGATTGATGCCATTGTTTGAAGACCATAGAATTTATTTGCCGGATAGGGCAGTTCACGTCAACTATGAGGGGATTCAAGAGGATGTTGTCAAAGCGTTCATTCATGAGGAGTTTAAGGCATTCCCATTCTCGGCACACGACGACATGCTGGACTGTTTAGCACGGATAGCAGACCCGGAGTTCAAGATGTCTGAACCGCGGAACATAAGACAATGGCCACGTCAGACAGTAGCAGAATCAGAATATACGATGTTAGGAGGTTAACATGGGTTTTAGTTCATCACGAAAGAGTTCGCCGCCACCGATAAAACCAGCACCACCACCGATACCGACAGACAATACGGCGGAGGTAGAAGCAAGACGAAAAGCAGAACGGGAGCGTATCAGGAAGATGCGAGGTCGTAAAGCAACCATCCTTACTGGTGGACGAGGCATGAGTGGAGATGCGGAGACTGGGCGTAAGTCGCTTTTAGGCGAATAAGGGGAAATAAGAATGATTGAGCAAAAGCAAGTCGAAGAAATCATCAAGCGTCTGGAGAAGATGAAGTCAGACCGTAGCCAATGGGAATCACACTGGGAAGAGGTTACTGAATACGTAGCACCTCGGTATAGCGGCATTTCTACCACCAACACTAAGGGTGGCAAGCGGATGGAGAAGGTGTTCGACTGCACCGCCATTGATGCTAACGATGTGTTCGCTTCAGGGATGTACGGTCACTTATGTAACGGGAGGTGGTTCTTACTCAAGGACAAGAACCCCGAAAGTCAGGAAGCGCAATGGTTTGGAGAAGCATCGAGGATCCTGCTTGAAGAGCTGGCAATGTCTAATTATGGCCAGGTGATTCACGAATATTTCAAGAAGCTCGGCAGTATCGGAACGGCGTGTTTATTTGAAGAGCAGGGAGAGCCCGGAAGCCCGGCACTGAATTTTAGGGAGTTCAACATCAAAAACTATTACATATTAGAGAATTCTAAGGGTTTAGTTGATACACTGTATAGAAAGTTTCAATACACACCGCGTCAGGCAGTTCAGGAATGGGGTGAGGAGAATGTAGGGAGATCAATTCAGAAAGCCTACAAGGACAAGAAAGAAGATTTATTTGACTTCATTCATGCTATTTATCCGCGCGAAGATAGAGACGATACGAAGAGAGATAAAGAGAACATGCCCTTTGCGTCTGTGTATATAGCAGTAAAAGATAAGAAAGTAATCGAGGAGGACGGATATTCTGAAAAGCCATTCATGGTTACAAGGATTGATAAGGAGTCAGAAGAGATCTATGGCCGGTCCATCGGGATGAAAATGCTCCCGGAGATAAAGCTTTTAAACAAGATAGTCAAAACCACACTCAGGGCCGCTGAGAAGGTAGTTGATCCCCCGTTGCAAGTCCCCGACGATGGTTTTATCTCACCATTTAAGACAGTTCCCGGCGGGTTGATGTATTACAGGGCCGGGACGCAAGACAGAGTTGATCCTCTCAACACCAACGCTGATATCGGGTTGGGTTTGGAAATGGAAGATAGACGACGTGAATCAATCAACAGGGCGTGGTTTGTAGATTTGTTTCTCCTGCTGGCAGATAAAAAGAGCATGACCGCAACGGAAGTCCTTGAGAGAGTTGAAGAGAAGCTTCTGTTGTTAGGACCGATGCTTGGCAGACTTCAGTCAGACCTGTTCAATCCACTGGTAGACAGGTCATTGGGGGTTCTTTCGAGGGCCGGAAGGCTTCCTCCAGTGCCCGAGGGCATAGAAGAATATGAGATTGAGTACCTGGGAAAATTAGCAATCGCAATGAGATTGATGGAAGTAAAAGCCATGCGTGACACGATGGGATATATAGAACCCTTTGTGACCCTCAATCCAACACTCATGGACAATTTCGATGAAGATAAGGTTGTCAGAGGTATAAGTGAAAGACTTGGTTTACCAGCGGACTGGTTGCGAGAGAGGGAAGATATTGAGGCAATCAGGGAAAGCAGAGCGCAACAGCAGCAGATGCAACAGATGCTTGAAGCAGGGGGTCAGATAGCAGATGCAGTGCCGAAAGTATCCGGCAAAGTAGACCCGGATTCAGTATTGGGGATGATGCAGTAAACTACTGTTAGCTAAAGCAACCAGCTTTAAAAGGAGCGGCGATTCCTCTGCCACCTGAAGGAGGCAGTCTCCTCGCCGAATTGACTTTCAATGAAACAACAATTACTGATAAACTATAAGGCAACGTTCAGTTCAGAAACAGGGCAGGAGGTCTTGAAGGATTTAGAGAACTTCTGCGGATACAATCATCCCTGCTTTGCGAGGGGTGAGAGTGATATGACAGCGTTCTCATTGGGAGGACGTAACGTGTATTTGAGGATTAAAAAGTTTCTTGATGCAGATTTAAACCAAGAAAGACAGGAGGTAACGGAGGATGGGCAAGTTTAGGAAGAAACCGATTGTGACTACTCCCACGACTAAAGCACCTGGGCTTTACGGCCTGAAGGCCAGCCCTGTAAACCAGATATTTTTGAAAGAACATACGAGGAGGTAATAAGACAATGGGTGATTCCAGTGATGGGCAGGTCATTATCAATGAAGACGGAAGTTTTACAGAAACATGGATGAAGTCACTGCCGGAAGAACTTAGGGAAGATGCTACGCTGAAAAGCATACAAGACCTTCCTTCAATGGCAAAGATGCTTGTATCAGGTCAGAAAATGGTTGGAGCGGATAAGATAATCGTTCCCGGCAAAGAATCAACCGATGAGGACTGGGGAAAGATATTCAACAAACTGGGTAGGCCGGAAAAGAGCGATGGATATGCGTTGGCTAAACCTGAAATCCCTGAAGATATGCCATGGGAAGATAAGGATGTTTTGGCCTTTCAGGATGTAGCTCACAAGGCAGGACTTCTCCCGAAACAGACAAAAGACCTGTTCGACTGGTATAACGGAATCGCTACAGAAGCCTTTGTCGGTACTCAGAAGGCAACGCAGGAAGCATATGATGGGGCCGTAACGTCATTAAAGAAAGAATGGGGAGGTGCATACGATCAGAAGATAGAACAGGCTCATGCGGCTGTAAGGGCGTTTGCGGGGGAGGACGATATAAAGGCTTTGGATGAGGGGTTAGGAAATGACCCTCGGATGATAAAGCTCTTCGCCAAAATAGGAGCTGCGGTTTCCGAAGATAAGTTAAAGGGTGTGCAGGGCGCTAATACTCTGGTAGAGGTACAGGGTCAGATCAATGCGATTCTTGGAGACCCCAAACATCCTTATCATATTAAGGGGCACCCTGAACACGCGGCTGCGGTTTCTGCAATGCAGGAGCTTTATAAGCAGGTTTATCCGGCGGAAGAGAAATGATAACAACCATCTTTACAAAAATGATGGCTAAATTATCGGTGATACCGGATAAAATATCTATTGGCCCCGGCTTCCATAAGGACATGGCGAGTTTTGCCGAATCTTTAAATGTGCAAAGGCCTACGGTATTTTGCATGATTGACATGACCCACATCTATCTCGACCCCTCTATACAGGGTAAAAGAGTAAAGGTTTCCAAAAATGGAGACGAAAGGACATTTAATTACAAGACATTTGTCAGAAATGATAAAGTAGAATTTAAGGGGTAGCTCATTTGAGTCCTGACGCACGCCGAAAGCAGGCTGTCTAAGAGACATTAAATGCAGGCAAAGTCCCGTCAGGGGTAGCTTTCCGAAATAAAAAATATTTCAGGAGGTTACATTATGTCATTTGAAATCACCACAGCATTTGTGGAACAGTACTCAGGCAACGTGCAGTTGCTTAGTCAGCAGAGAGGATCGAGGTTCCGTAGTGCAGCTCGTGAAGAGTCTCAGGTAGGGAAGAATGCTTTTTACGATCAGATTGGTGCAACCACAGCTCGGAAAAGGACAGAAAGGCACGGAGACACGCCGTTAATATCAACTCCTCATTCGAGGCGCAGAGTAGCATTGGTGGACTACGACTGGGCGGATTTGATTGACGATCTTGACAAGGTCAGGATGTTGATTGATCCCCAGTCCTCTTATGCACTGAATGCTTCCTTTGCGATGACCAGAGCGATGGATGACGCGCTTATTGAAGCGTTCACTTCGACAGCGTACACTGGTGAAGAGGGTGGAACTTCAACCACATTCCCCTCAGCTCAGCAGATAGACATCAGCGGGACCTTAACTCTTGCGAAACTACTTGAGGCAAAGGAACTGCTGGATGCTGCTGAAGTTGACGAGGCCATTCCCCGGTACTTTACCTGTAGTGCTAATGTGCTTACAGACCTGCTCGACATCACAGAGCTTACCAGTGCGGATTATGTTACGGTTAAGGCTCTTGTCCAGGGCGAGATAGATACTTTCCTCGGATTCAAGTTTATCCGGTCAGAAAGACTGCCGCTGGACAGGTCTACTACAGGTGGCGGGTCTGGAGACCGGAGCTGTTTCGCGTGGGCACAGGATGGAGTCCTTCTTGCGGTAGGGCAGAACCCGATAGGCAGAATTGAAGCAAGGGCCGACAAGAACTATTCGACTCAGGTCTATTATTCAATGGCTATCGGTGCGACCCGTATGGAAGAGAAGAAGATTGTTGAAGTCATTTGTCAAGAAGATTAAGGTCGCCGGCATACCGAAGTTGTATGCTAATAACTTTGGAGGTTTGAACATGGACAATTTTTATAGAGACTTACAGGGTGAACCTGAACAGGGTATCCTTGATATGTCAGCAACGCAAAAGTATCCCTTGGGTACTCGTTTTGCAAAGAACGACGGCCGAGTGTTTCGGTACACGAAGGCTGGAGCTACTCTGATAGCAGGCGATTTGATTCAGTCTGCTGCGCTACAAGGTGCTTTAACCACAGTTCAGAGTGACTTAACTCCGGCTGTGGCTGCGGCTGGAGCCTTAGAAGTCACTGCTGCTATCAAAACCACAGAACAGCCAAAAGATACCTTTAAGGACGGCTGGATGGCGGTAACTGATGGTGATGCCGCAAATGCAATGGGTGACTTGTATCTTATCAAGTCCCATCCGCTTTCAGCAACTAATATCGTGTTAACACTGCACGAACCCCTCAAAAGGGCAATTACTGTTACTTCGAGGCTTGGCCTTCTGGGTAATATCTACAAGGACGTTATTCAGGCTCCAATAACCACGCCTACCGGCTGTATTGTGGGCGTATGTCCCACGGTTGTAACTGATAATTATTACTTCTGGTTACAGACTTGGGGTATTTGTAATGTATTGGTCTTGAACGCTCTGGCTGCCGGTCTTGCAGTCGCAAGAGATAAAACCGCGGCTGGATCAGCCGGTGCATATGAGGATATCGATACTGCCGGTACTGCCGGTGCGGACATTCCTGAAATTATAGGTATGTCTGGTTGGACTGTTGACACCTCTGACTCGGGTTTTGTGTTCCTCACCATTGCACCTTAACCCTTAACCAGGGGGGAGGGGTCTCCCCTCCCCCACTTGGTGATTAACATGGCTATTTCAGTCACAAGTATATGTAATCAAGCCTTAATGAAGGTTGGTGCTAATCGTATAGCTTCAGTTGAAGACGGCACTAAAAACGCCATATTGTGTAACGAGTTTTACGAATCTACTGTTGACGAAGTATTAAGAATGCACCCATGGAATTGTGCGATACATAGGGCAACGCTTGCCGCCCTTGATGACGCGCCGGAGTTTGGGTATTCTTATCAATATACTCTCCCGACTGCTCCCTATTGTTTAAGGGTCCTTCAAATGGAATACCTTGATTATGAGTTTAAGATTGAGGGTAGGGTTCTTCTCACAAACGTTTCGCCCTGTAACATCATTTACATTAAACGAATAACAGACCCGACTAAATTTGATTCCTTATTGGTAGAAGCGTTTGCAACCAGGTTGGCAACGAAACTGGCGTACCCGATAGTTCAATCCAAAACACTGACCCAACAATTGGCGAAAGAGTTTGAGTTGATTCTAAGAGCGGCTCGGACGGCTGATGCTCAAGAGGGAACCGTGGAGGTTCTCGATACAAGTACATGGCTCGACTCGAGGAATTGATATGAGTACCACGATACTGTCGAATTTTACATCAGGTGTTTGGAGTCCGGCTCTACGAGGTAGAGTTGATCTCGCAAAGTACTATAATGCCTGCGAGATGCTGGAGAACATGATTACACGCCCCCATGGGCCGGCGTTTACCCGACCAGGGACCTATTATGTGACCGAAGTAATAGGACGAGAGCACGTTACCAATGGGGCTTTTGCTTCAGATACAGGTTGGACAAAAGGCGCCGGCTGGACAATATCCGGGGGTAAGGCGGTCGGAGCGGCGGGAACCACAAGCGACATTTATCAAGACACCGGTGATTTGGTAGAGGGTGAAGTTTACGAATTTATATTTACTTTGTCTGATAGAACCGCAGGATCGGTACGACCCAAAATAGGGGGTACCTCTGGGACTGTAAGAACACCAGACGGAACATATACCGAAAGAATCACCTGTGGAGCTACTACAATAATAGCCATCGAGAAATCTTCTGACTTTGACGGCAAGATTGACGATGTTTCAGTAAGAAGAGTAGCTCCGAAAGCAAGATTAGAGTCCTTTGAATTTTCAACGCTTCAAGCCTATATCTTGGAGTTTACGGATCTTAATCTTAGAATCTATAAAGATAATGGAATTATAACCGATGGTGGGGTTATAGTCGAAGTCACAACACCATACACTGAGGCTGATCTGTTTGAACTTCAGATGACTCAATCTGCCGACACGATGTATGTTGCTCATTCATCTTATAAACCTCAAAAGTTAGAACGCACCTCTCATGTAGAGTGGACGTTAACGGATATTGCCTTTATTGACGGGCCATTCGAGGAGAGCGAGGAGACTACAGCCATTGCTCCCTCTGCGGTGAGTGGGAGTATAACGCTTACCAGTACCGATGCCATCTTCTTAACAACTGATATAGATCGATTAGTCAGACTCGAATCTGTGGGGGTGGCAGAATGGGAGAGCGGAACAGAATACGCGGTAAATGATTATGTTACATACGACGGGGAGGACTTTGTTTGTATTAAGACCGTCCCTGTCGCGGGTAAGTCAACAAGCAATAAATTGTATTGGAAACAGACCGGCAGGGCAAGGTGGTACTGGCTGAAAATAACAGCAGTTACATCTACTACCGAAGTAACCGCAACCGTTGGAAAAGACGCCCTGCCAAACACCACTTCAGCTGTTAATTATTGTTTAGGTACATGGAATTCAGTGCATGGGTATCCTTTGTGTGCTGAGTTTTACGAGGAGAGACTACTCTGGGCGGGTAGCCCGGAATATCCCCAAACCGTATGGGCTTCTCAGTCCAGCGATTATGAAAATATGGGTACAGGCACAATAGATAGCGATGCTTTTATCTACACCATCGCCGCTAAAGGGGTTAATCCTATTCAATGGATGGTCCCGCAGAATGTTCTTTTAATCGGAACCAAAGGCGGCGAATGGCGTATGGGATCATCCAGTACGGAAGACCCTCTCAGTGTAAGCAATGTGGTGGTAAAACGTCAGTCCACCTGGGGGAGTGCAAACATTCAGGCACTTCTCGTAAATGATGTTGTTTTGTTTGTCCAGAGAGCGGGGACAAAAATAAGAGAACTTGCAGAAGACCCAACTTCCATCAGTACAAAATATGTTGCTCCTGATTTGACTATCTTGGCGGAACACATAACTAAGGGCGGCATTGTCGATATGGCATACCAGCAGGAGCCGCAGGCCATTCTATGGTGTATCAGAGCTGACGGGTATTTGCTCGGAATGACCTATGAAAGGACTCAGGACGTTATTGGTTGGCATCTGCATTTCACTTATGGCGGAGATGATTGTTTTGAAAGTGTAGCAAAAATCTTCGGTACAAAAGAAGATCAGGTATGGACTGTTGTTCAGAGGACGATAGGCGGGGAAGTAAAAAGATATGTAGAATATTTCAAACCCTGGGCATGGGGAGATAATGTAAAGGACTGCCTCTTTGTGGATTCAGGGTTGACTTATGATGGTGGAGACGCTGTTAATATCACTGGAGCCACTGCTGCTAACCCTGTTGTTATCACTGCCGCCGCACATGGTTTTGTGAATGGGAATCATGTACGAATATTAGATGTTGAAGAAATGAAAGAGTTGAACGAGAACGTATATGTTGTAGCCAACAAAACCACAAACACCTTTGAATTAAACGATGACGGCGGAAACAATATAGACGGGACGAGCTTTACGGCTTACGTCTCCGGCGGTACGGTTCAAAAAGTAGCAAAAAGCTATTCAGGGTTAGATCACTTAGAGGGTCGGGCTGTTTCTATTCTTGCTGATGGATGCCACTTCCCGGATTGTACGGTTGAAGATGGAGAGATCACGATTGATCAATACGCGAATAAAGTCCATGCCGGTTTGGGCTATACATCAAAATTAAAGCCGATGAATCTTGAGGCAGGTCAGAGGGAAGGAACCGCACAAGGAAAAACCAAAAAAATTAGTAAGGTTACAGTACGGCTTCAGGATACCATGTCTTGTAAGATGGGAACCTGCGAAGATGATTTGGAAGAGGTGAAAAATAGAAGTGATTCAGACCCGGCAGATGTTCCTGTTCCACTGTTTACCGGAGATAAGAATATTAACGCATTCCCCGGTGGATATAATACAGACGGCTCCATCCTGATTGTAAACGATGCGCCATTGCCGATGACGGTGGTGGCTATAATTGCTGATCTGAGGACATATTCCGGATGATTGAAATAAGACCATTTAAACCGGAACATGCCTTGATCCTGCCGGTTCGAGATATCGAACAGGGCATGAAAAATAATGAGGATTTTGCAAAATGGGCACAGGACAACAACACACCTGGTACGAGTTACTCCGCGTTCGTCGGAGATACTTTGCTTGGATGTGGCGGAATACAAATCTTATGGAAGGGAGTGGGTGAAGGATGGGTCCTTTTCTCTTCCGAAGTAACAAATCATAAGATAGCAATCTATCGTATAGTAAAAAAGCTTCTTGAAAAAATGATAAAAGAAAACAACCTGTACAGGGTTCAGGCCCATGTGAGATGTGATTTTGGAGCAGCTCTTAATTTTGTTGAGCAGTTAGGGTTTACGGTAGAGGGCAGAATGAGGCAATTCAATCCAGACAAGGCTGATTCTTTTTTATACGGGTTAATAAGGTGAGGAAATGGGTTTAGCAGCAGCGGCAGCGATAGCGCAAGTAGCCGGAATAGGTATGTCAGCCTATTCGCAATACGAACAGGGTAGATCTCAAAATGAGTGGAGTCAATATAACGCTGCAATAGCCGAAAGAGACGCTAAGGCTTCGAGACAATCAGCCGAATACGAAGCCGGCCGGAAAAGGAAAGAAACCGAACGTCTCTTAGGCAGACAGCGAGCCTTATATAGCAAGGCCGGCGTTACTTTTGAAGGATCCCCCCTCTTGTTAATGGAAGAGACAGCCGCTGAAGGGGAAATAGATGCCCTGATGATTCAAAGAGAGGGTAAGTTAAGAGCGAGTCGTTATCAATCCGAAGCCGAACTAAGCAGAATGAAAGGGTCTGCGGCACAGAGAGCAGGGTATTGGGGTGCGGGTTCGACCCTGCTAACGGGCGGAAGTTCAGCAGCGTCGGTTTATGGATCTACGAAAGTAAAATAGGAGTATAAATATGCCTCGGATACCGCGACAATACGCCCAGACAAAGCCGGCAGTTATTCCGGGTGTCCGGGTGAGCCCTGAAGCCATGACTCAAGACATTAGGGCTATGGGGCAATTTGGAGAGACCTTATCGCAGGTCGGGAATGAGTTTCAGACTAAAATGCGTGTAGCGCGTGAAGCCTCCGAATTTTCTAATGCTAAAAATACATGGAAAGAGGGAGTCAATCAATTTAAACTTGGGCTTGGCACAGACTACAAGACCCACTTAGAGCAGTTCGAGAAAAGTCAAGTTGACCTTTATAAACAGGTTTCCTCAAATATAACTGAACCAAACGCTCAAACAGCCTTTAAAAGATTTGCTGACAATGACCAAGTTGACGAGAGATTCAAGATAGGGCGTGAAGCGAGGAAACTTGAAATAAATGCTATGGAGGCTGATTATTATAAACAAATAGAACTCGCAATAAAACGTGGTGATATAGATTTCATAAACAAAAGCACAGCCGGTGCGGTTGCAGGTGGATACTTAAAAGCTGATGTGGGGGAAAAGGCAAGAGAAAGCGCCATTAAAAAAGTTGAATATGAATCTACCTGGCAGACTGCAATAAGTTTTCAAGACGAAGAATCAGCTATGGAGTTTGTCGAACAAACAAAAGGTCTGTCTCCAGGGGAAAGAAACTCTCTCTTAGCAGCAGTCAGCAGACACTTCACAGCAGGAGATGCACGACAGAAAGAGGCAGTTGAAACCCAACGTGAGCAAGAGAGAAAAACCCTTCTACCAAAAATGAGGGATCGTTCTCTATCCCCTGAAGATATCTATAATTCTTCCTTCGATGAAAAGGAAAAGAAACAATGGTTCGGCTGGATGGATTCACGGAATAAGGCGATAGCTTCCGGTAAGGTTGACCCGCTGACAGAAACCAACGACTCCGTATACGGGAATATGTCAGAGCGGATAAACCTATATCCTGAAACTGTAAAAAAGTCTGATATCTGGGAATTACACGGAAAAGGATTAAGCACAGATGATTGTGAGAAATTAACCAAACAGCACGAAAGCAATCTGAAAGACCCGGTTAAGTTTCAAGCAGGGAAAAGGGCGCATAGATCATTGTTAAAATTAAAAAGTAGTGGTGTGTTTGGTGAGGATGTAGAAGCTGAACAGATATGGGGGCAGAAAGCAAATGCTCTTGATAATTATTTAAGAGATAACCCGGATGCTTCAAATGAAGAAATAACGAAATACTTTGAAGGTCTTGTTGCCGAAGAAAAGTCAAACTTCTTTGGACAGCTTTTGGACGCATTTTGGAATCAGCTTACCTTTGGATTGGGTGATAAGATAAAGGGAATGGTTGAAGAGGGAACAGCTAAAAAGATTATTGGGCATAAAGATGGTAAACCAGTCTATGAACTTCCTGATGGCAAATGGCAGGTGGGGGAGTGATGGAATTAGTTGAAGCAGGCTCAATACAATTAGATAAACCTGAAGTGGTTGAAAGGGGTGCGATACAGTTGGATGCAAAACCACCTGAAGGATTTATTGAAGACAAACGTTTTGTTCAAGGCAAGCCTGCCCCATTCAGCATAAAGGATATCTTCAGGGAAGACCCGGCCAAACTCCGTGCAAAAGCCTCTAATGCTATGGCTTATTCAGAATGGTTCAATCTCTCTCCGTCTCAAGCATATGAGTTCCATGACGAAATTTCTGAACAATTAGGTGGTGAACACCTGACCACACCTGAACTTATTGGTGGATTGCTTACCCTTCCAATAGCCGCTGGGCTTGCAAGTAATCCGGTTGGGGTTCTTTTGGGATTAGGAACTTTCGAGGCTATCGGGGAAGTGGAAAGTGCAGTTATTTCCTTTGCTAAAGGAGAGAACTATAAAATATTTCAGAAACAGGGTTTAAAAGACCTGCTCCCTGACGATACATCCAGAATGACATCTGACATTGTTGACATAATGGACTTTGTTGGAAAAGTCATGGTTGCCAAAAGTGCCTTCAAGCGTACTCCAAAAATCATAGAAAAAGTAACCAAACAAATCATTGAAGAACACAAACTCCCCAAAAGTGTGTTTATCGATCCCAAAGAACTGAAAGCCGAGCTTCAGACGGGTGGTGTCCTTGGTGTAAATGAACTGGATATTGTAAAGGGTCTGGGCCTGAAGGGGTCGGAATACCGGCAGGCTATCAAAAACGGAATCCATATTGAAATCTCCACAGAGAAGATTACGACCATCCGAGATCGCCCCTGGTTTGCAAAGGTCAAGGAACTTTTCAAGATTGATCCGGCACAGCCAAAAACTGTCCGGTCAGATGGCAAAACAACGTATAGATTCGGGGCTGGAGCTACGCAGGAGGTGCCAGGTGCCACGAAGGGGGGCAAACTGATAGGGGAAGATGCCACTATTCCAAAGGAACCCATAGCGAAGGGAGGGAAGGCGGAAAAGCCCATAGCGAAGGGAGGGAAGGCGGAAAAGCCACCAGTCCCTACAGAAGAGCCTATAACCGAATACGAGATAGGAGAACTCAACAAGGTTGATAAAGAGATTACAGCGCAGGCGAGCAGGCAGGCAGAAATTAACGTCTATAAGAGACTTGAAAAAGGCAAGGCTAAGGATGAAGCGGGAATAAGGAAAGTTGCTGGGGATGCCGTCTCTGAGGTGCCAATATACAAGGCCATGGCAGAGATTAAGATGCGTGGCGGGTTAAACCTTAAAAAACTGAGTAAAGATTGGTCGATATTAGACAGGACGGCGCTGACAAGAAAATATCCAGGCATTATAAGCAAAACCGGAGAAGTAGCTCTTGATGAAATTGCCGATGAATTAGGGTTTGAGTCTGATACGGCCCTGATGGACGAAATGCTCGATGCTCCTACCAAGGGTGAAGCTGTCCAGAAACAGGTGGATGAGTTTTATTCCAGATATTATGACGAGATGATGGGCGGTGAAAGGGATGTCCTTGGTCTGATTTATGCCGAAGAATCCAAGCTCCTAAAGGAAGCCACAAAGAAATACAAAATCAAACCCGCTAAGGGACTGAAAAAGTTCATCCGTGAAGAAACAGGACAGGTTAAAGTCAAAGAGATTATCGAGGTTAAGCCCGGAGAGATTATCGAATACGCAATGAAGGAAGCACAGAAGGCTGCAAGAATAGCGTTCAGGGCAGGTGACAGGGCGGGACTTGCGAAAGCAAAGGCGAAGTACCGGGAAGCTTTGGAGAAGAAGCGGGAACGTGAATATATGAGGAATGCTGTCAAGAAGATGGTTGGTGGTCTTAAAAAGATCGACATTGAAAAGCTCTCTCCCCATCAGGCGGCTGTTGTCGGAGATCTCTTGCGTGGTCTTGATCTTTCAAAGCCAATGAAAAAAACCATGCTGAAATTAACAGCAACGAGAGAATATCTTGAGAACAATCCGGAAGCTGAAATACCGGATTACGTTATGGAACGGTTGGGGCGACTGGACAAGAAAAATCTACACGACATTACCTTGGAAGAGCTCGAATCAATCCATGACGCAGTACTGCACCAGGTACATTTGAGTAAACTCAAAAACAAAATAAGGGTCCGACGTAAATTGAAGGAAGAAACCGAGGTATTGAAGGATTCTATTGCAGAAATGAAACCGAGAAAAGAGGTAACAACGAAAATAGTCAGTTCACAGCAGGGCGATACAGGGAGCAGAAAGAACATCTGGAAGCTTATTAAGGACACCTTCGGAATAAGGCACGACCATTATGACTTGATTATTGAGAGTCTTGCGGGGATAAACAGCACAATGCACGAAATCCTTTACAAGAGCATTGATGAAGGTGCAGACGTACAATTAAAGTATAAGCACGATTTCTATAAACATTTTCAGAGAGAAGTTGATAAGATTGGGATTAAGGATATATCAAAATGGCTTATTGAAGAAATTAAAACAGGAAAATTCAAACTCACCAGAAATGAAAGAATGGCTTTGTATGGCCACTCTAAGAATCCTGACAACAGACGCGCTATTATAGAGGGCGGTTTCGGGTTCAGGACAAGTTCATATCCTAACAGAGTATTCAAGATGACCGAGAGTGAACTCAATGACATTATCGGGAGCCTGACAAAAGAGGAAATGGCTTTTGCTGATATATGGGATGGATTGAGCGAAGACCAATATAAGTCTCTCAATAAAGTCTTTCTGGAGAAGAACAGATATAATCTACCGAAAGAAGAATCTTATTATCCGAAAGATACTATGCCACTCGCAAGGGGGAAGGACTTTGAAAGCGAAGAAGCGTTAGATAAATTCAAGGGAACGTGGACACGAATAGGGATTGAAAAAGGTATGCTGGAAAAAAGGCGGAGGGTTCAGCTCCCAATATACCTCAATTCCTTTACCTTCGATGTAAACAAAAGCGTGATGAAGACTGCGGCTTATGTTGGGCTGGAACTTCCCCTCAGTAATGCTTCGAAGCTCTTATACAACAAAGACTTTAGGCGGGAACTGTCAGATAGGTATGGGAACCAAACGTGGATAGAGATTGAAAAAGGATTGCGTGACATTGCCGGTGATTGGCAGAGCTATACAACCGTTGAAGAAATCGCACTTAAACTCAAGAATAATCTGACTACGGCAATTCTGGGGTTGAACCCCTTTGTCATGGCTAAGCAGATTCTCTCTTATGCCGTCTATCTGCCTTATATAAAAAGTGGGTATTTGGTTCAAGGGTTTATGGATTATCATGCAAACCAAAAAGAGATTGACGCAAGGCATGAGGCTTATTCTCCAAAATGGACGGAGAGAGTCGCGGGTGGTTATAGCCGGGATGTTGCTGACATCTTTAAGGGTGGGTCTGAAAAGAGATTATACGACGGGAAATTTTCTGTAAAAGAGTCTATTATGGGCGGCATAAAATTGTTCGATCATCACGCAGTAGGCCCTGGAATGCACGCCGCCGTTCTCCAAGTGTTAGATGAGTTCAAGGCTGGAGAATTGTCCGAACAGGTCAGAATAGGTCTTAATATAGAAAACAGCGATATTGGAGATCTCACAGCAGAAAACAAAATGCGACTCGCATATAGATATGCTGATCTTGCCACAGTGCAGACACAGCCGATGTTTTCATTACAACACAGGTCGTCTCTATCAAGGGGTGCTACAGTCGAAAAGCTGGCAACCATGTTCGGGGCTTTTACCAATCAGGCATTAAACTTAACGAGAAGAACCTGGCGAGAAGCGCAAAGAACGGGCAATTATGAGCCTTTAGCCGCCGCAATCTTTACTATATTTATACTTAATACGATGGGCGTTATGGCCATTGATGAAATAAGGAACCGAATCTACAAAAGAGATGCCGGTAGTGTTTATGGCAGGATCCTTAACTCATGGGCCGGGTATGTTTTCTTTTTGAGAGATTTGGCAAGTTCGGTTATCTCAAAAATTGAAAGAGGAACCTTTATGGGATACGATGTTTCGTGGCCTATAAGCAAAGTCCCACAGCTTATGTCGGATATAGTGGCAAACGGTGTAGGTATGATGACGGAGAAGAACCAAAGGAAGCGTGCAAAGATGGCAGAGAGGTTTGTCGATGATTCTCTAAACCTTATTCTTATGCTCAATGGGATTCCCTATCAGACACCCAAAAAACTTATTGAGGCCGGAGTGGAGGCAGTGAAATGAGGGATGATATAGTGTGTTGGGGTCTCTGTATTACTCTTTGGGGTATGATTGGTTACGAACTTTTAAGGAGATTCATAAGATGACAATACAGTTTGAGAGTAATAGAAAAGTATATTCATGTAACGGTGTCCTGACCGATTTCAGTTTTGATTTCTTCATATTCGAGGACACGGATTTAAAAGTCACAATAACAGATTCCAATGGCAATGCAACCGTTTTGGAAATCACGACTGATTATACCGTTGCTGGTGAAAACGGGAAGTTTGAATCCGGTGGCACTGTAACAACAGTAAAAGAGGTTGACGGTGCTATGGAGGATTACGCTTGGCCGAACGGTTCTAAGATTACCATTGAGCTTGATCTTGAGATAAAGCAGGAAACCGACCTTGTTTATGGCGGGACTTATTCGACACAGTCTATTGAGAGAATGGCAGACCGTTTAACGAAAATCTGCCAGCAGTTAAATGACGCAATAAACCGTTCGGTAGTTTTAAGCACTGCGTCGACTTTATCCGGTCTTACTATCCCTGATCTTATTGCCGATAGATTCTTATACGCCGCTGATGCGGAAACTTTAGGCTGGGCAGTAAGTGTGGATACAACGGTCCTCACCGTAAGCGACTGGGCGAGGACTCTTTTAGACGATGTAAATGCTGCCGCTGCTCTCGGGACTCTGGGAGTTACCGCCTTTATTAAGACACTGATAGACAATGCCGACTCACCCGCGGCCTTAAAAACACTTCTTTCCCTTTTACATACTTCTATCGCTAAAACGGCAACCTATACCGTAACGACTGCGGATCGTGGCAAGCTGATAAATTTCGATTGTGCCAGTGGGAATCTTGTTGCTGAGTTACCGGCCGCCGCAACTGCCGGAAACGGATTTACAATAGCTATTAAAAAAACGGACAGTTCGGGTAATTACCTGGAAATAGACCCCAACGGAGCGGAGCTAATAGAAGGTGGAGCAAGTCATATTATCAGACTTCAAAACAGCGTTGTAATGTGTGTTTGCGACGGTACGGGATGGAAAACAGTTTCTAATAATGAGATCACGGGGGCAATGTGTGCCACAGCCTTAAAAGACCCTGTTTCAGGCACAGCAGGACTGCGAACTCTTGGCACAGGAGCACAACAGGCGGCTCCTGGTAATCTCTTTACTACAACTGCCGGCCCTTATCCTGCTGCATCAATGTTTCATACTTATAATACCACCAGTACGACTTACGTAAAAATCGGCTCTGATATGCGTGTGCGGGACGGCGCTATAAGAACGAGATTAGGACTACGGCGCTGGGGAACTGCCGGCTCAGTATATGGAAGAATTTACAAAAACGGCAGTGCAATAGGGACACAAAGAAGCACAACCTCAAGCGCAATGGTATATTTTGAACAGGACTTTAATGTAAATAATGGAGATAGACTTCAGTTATATGTTCGTACATCGAGCAGTAATGATAATGTCTATGGGGAGTTAGACCTTCTTACAGGAAATCCTATTTTATAAGGGTGAAAATTATGAAAGAAAGAATAGAATATAAATTAGAGGATAGAGAAGCTATAATTGAACAGAAGGAAGCTGAGGGCAAGAGGCTTGTTTTAGAACAAAATATAACAGAAGGAAACTTTCTAACTTTTGCGGTTTCTGAAGAAATGTTAACTATAGAGGAACAGAATGGTATTTTTAGAGAAGAGTTAAAAAAATTGAAAGATAGAGTGAAAGGTCTTGAAGATAACAACGACAGAGGAAAGTTATTGTGACTACTCCCACGACTAAAGTACGTGGGCTTCTACGGCCTGAAGGCCAGCCCTTGTAAAACAACAATGGACTCTCAATTAACTAAAGTACTTTTAACTTATACAAAACAGGAGTCAGTCATGCCAAACGGTTTCATAGTGATAACTGGAAAGGACTGGGACAATGCTTCAGAGAAACAGCAATTATGGTGGATACTTAACACACTTCAGCAAGTTGGCCATCGCCTCTGGTACAACGTGGAGGCAAAGTGAACGAATATACCATTGCAGCATCGATAGTCTCAGGAGGGGCGATAATAACAGCCGCTATCTTGAAGTTCCCTACGAAGAAGAATGGATATATAACCCAGCGAGAATTCATGTTGTGGCGTGAGGGGTTCGATAGGGAATGGAAAGATTTGAAAGGCTGGTTAACCTCTATTCAGTGTGATGTTAAGGAGTTGTTACGAAAGGAGAGACAATAGTGGACAAGTTTCTTAATGATGAAATAATCCTGGTGAAAAAGGAAATTGTTGTGGAGAAAGAACGGCTTGGTGGCTTTTATACTTATCATCTAAGTGTGCTGGAAAATAGCCTAAAGGTAACCG
>JAUWQS010000064.1 GCA_030610915.1 Pseudomonadota bacterium
TAGATAGACTGAAGGCTGAAGACTGTTAGTAAAAGCGGGAATACTGCACACTTTGAAGCCATGTTTGATTCAAAAATCTGCTGTTTCTCTGCCAAAGTGCGGCAATCGTGTTTTTCGGGTACCTTCAGCCTTCAGCCTAAATAGCTTCAGCCTGACTACGTGAGTAGTTACAATTGCCAAAGACTCGGATAGAACTTATGAAACGCGATAGCAGATGGTCTTTTAATTAATAGCCTCGGAGGCCAAGTCTTCATTCTTGACAAATAGGAGAGTATCTGGAACATCCTATTATCCCTCCTGTCAAGGGAATAACAGTATCAGTTCAATAAATAGGGGCAAATCCGGACACGTAGCCGCCTCCATCTTCTGAAGGCGGGGTTTGGGCGTAGAGGTTACGCCTTTGAGCTTTGCACGGCCCCTGTAGCGGAGACCTTCAGGTCTCCATATTCACATAATACAGTATGACTGAAGCACATGGAAGGCTGAAGCCTTCCGCTACATGCTTCTGCCATATGCCTTCCGCTATTTATTGAGCTATTACGAATTTTGGTACATCCTTTGCGTACTCAAAGGTAGTTGCTATAGTTATGAACACTTCATCAGATAAAGATGGAGAGAGAGATTCCATAAGCGCTTGCAAAGAAGTCTCATCAAGCTCCTCTGACGGAGGTGGCGGCGGATGTTTCATTGCAACTGCTGCCTATGGATCGCTTTTTGAGGGGCATGTTGAGATACTCAGGCAGTTTCGGGATGTATATCTCCTTCCCACCAGAGCGGGACAGGCATTCGTGAACGCCTATTACAGGTACTCGCCGCCTGTTGCGAAATTCATAGCCGACCATAATTCATTGCGGGTAATGGTTCGCTGGTCTCTTGCGCCTGTTGTCGGCATGAGCTGGCTGGCGTTTCAGATTGGAATAATACCTCTATTATTCTTTATCTTCTTCGTTATTATGGGCATCGGGGCAGTCTTCTTCTATATCAAAGGAGACCACGACCTGACAGGGCGTAAACGGCCGAGCTGTTTGAAACAGGCGACAAAAAAAGGGGGTGAGGAATATTATTTCATCCCCTTTTTGCTATTTTAAGCTCTCGTAATTATTCAGGTATTTTTGCCAATGGCGGGAAAGGAATGAAGAAAATTCTTCAAAACGATCGTGGTGTGGCGCTGATACTTGTAATCCTGATGATCAGCGTCATCATTACAATTACGCTCCAATTAAACATCTCTTCGAGATCCGAGGTTTACGAGGCCGCAAATTTAAAGGATGGCATTAAGCTTCTGTATATTGCAAAGTCCGGATTTTACATGGGGGAAGCCCTTTTGGTTGAAGATGATAATGATTTCGATTCACTTAACGAGGATTGGGCAGAACCGGCGCAAATTTCTGCTGAATCAGGAGTTCTTTTTGACGAAGGACATTTCAACCTGAATATTGAGGATGAGTCCGGCAAGATTCAGATCAATAAGCTTGTGGACGACAATAAATATAATAACAAGATCAAGGAATTGCTGATGAGGTTTCTGATTCTGCCGGAATTTAACCTCAGCGAGCAGCAGGCCGGGGATATTGTAGATGCGCTCAAAGACTGGATAGATGAAGATGATACAATAACCGGGTTTGGCGCCGAAGATATGTATTATAAGGGTCTCAATGAACCCTATCCATGCAGAAACGGCCCGCTGGATTGTGTTGATGAGCTTTTGATGATAAAAGAGATTAACAGGGAACTGTATTATGGCGCCGAAGAGACGCCCGGTATTGCGGAATATCTTACAATATATACCACGGAAGATGGGAAGATAAATATTAACACAGCGCCGCTTCTGATATTGAGAGCGCTCTCTGAACATATCTCACGAGATGAGGTCTCTGATATAGATGAGTACAGAAGAGATGAAGAGCATGATCTTTCCAGCCATAATTGGTGCAATGATAAGGTGCTGTCAGGGAGCAGTATACAGATCGATTCAAACCTGATCTCCACAAAGAGCAATTGTTTCAAGATTACATCCACAGGCTGCCTCAACGAGATGAGCAAAAAGGTGGCCAGTGTAATTAAAAGAGACGATAAAAAAATAGAAATATTATCCTGGAAGGTAAATTGATGCCCGGAAAAATCCTCGGCCTCGATATCGGCGAAGACACAATAAAGGCGGTCCGGGTAACTGCCGGCCTCAAGGGATATCAGGTTATTGATTCTGCCGTTATCGATATCAAAGAGGCCGGCGGCGCTCAGGAGGCATTGAAAAGGTTATTTGAAGATAACGGCTTTAAGAGTGACATCTGCATAACATCTCTTACCGCAAAGAGTTTTTCCTTTCGCAATATAAAACTACCCTTCAAAGATAAAAAGAAGATCGATCAAACTATCGCCTATGAGCTTGAGCCGCTGCTTCCTTATCCTCCTGATGATATTCTGATTGATTACATTATTGCCGACCGGTCCGCTCAAACGGAGATATTTGCCGCTGCTGTTACTAAATCCGCTGTCGGTAATCTAATCGGAGTCCTCAAGGAAAACCGGATAGAGGCGTCGGTCATTGAGATCGACCCGGCATCCGTAGTCCCAAAATTATTAGCCATGAAAATCCCCCCTTTACCCCCTTTATTAAAAGGGGGTAAAGAGAGGGGGCATATAAAGGAAAAGGGGTGCGGGCTGCTTTTAGACATCGGCGCTATTAACACTGCAGGCGTTCTTTTTAAAGATGGCAGGATATTTCAGATAAGGCATTATCCCTTTGGCGGAGATGCGATTTCCGGAGTTGTGGCAAAGAGTCTAAATATTGAATTTCCCGGAGCTGAAGAGAAAAAAATGATGGGCGAAACAGATGGGGCTGAAAAAGAGATATCAAAGGTCTGCCGGGAATTTTTCTTAGAGGTCAAAAGGACACTCCAGCTCCTCGAATTGAAGGATGGTCTCCGCGTAGAACCTTCCGGGATTTTTCTCACCGGCGGCGGGGCGCTTTATTCGCCTCTCCGAGAAGAGATGGAAGAGTTCTTCTCAGTCCCGGTGGAGATGGTCGATCTCTCGGCAGCGGACAATATCCGGCTGGAGGAAGAGACAAAGAAAGACTGGATCCCGATGCTGATGAACCACGCCCTTGCACTCGCAACCCGGGAGACAAAAAATGCCGCCGGACTCAATTTTGCCCGGGGAGAGTTTGGACCAAAAAAGAAATATGGAAAGATTAAGAAAGATATCGGGAAGGCGGCTGCGCTTCTTTTCCTGATCCTGTTTTTATTAGGGACAGATTCTTACATGGGCTACCATTATGACCGGGTATATTTAGATAAGTTGAAAGATGAGATAACCTCTGTTTTCAAAAAAACCTGTCCGGAAGTGACAAGGATAGTCGATCCGGTTCAGCAGCTTCGGGTTAAGCTCGCGGGAGTTGAAAAGGCTTCCACCGGATCAGGCGGCATTGGCGCAAAAGTTACGGTATTGGATGTCTTGAAAGATATTTCCCGACTTACTCCGGCATCCGTGGATTCCCTCATAACGAGTTTTGTGTTCGATAACGACACTGTGCAAATTAAAGGAGAAACCGACAATTTTAATGCTGTCGATAACATAAAAAACAGTCTTGACAAGTCGCGCTACTTTAAAGATGTGACGATAAGCTCGGCCAGCCTTATCAAAAAAGGGGGCAGAGTCGGATTTAATCTGAGGATAGAGCTGAAGTAGGCAAAATATTGGTAATAGCTCAATAAATAGGGGCAAACTCCGGTATGTAAAAGTGATTGTGAATCTTAGCCATTCACGGCTTGAAATTAGAAATTAGAAATTTGGGAGAAATGAAACGAATTTACGAGTTGACAGGCTTCGGCGTGAGCTCAGTCGAGTCGTACAAAAGCACGAAGGCCGAGTTTCCAATTTCTATTTTCTAATTTCAATATTCAGTAAACGCTTACCGTGGATCGAGACCAACACTTTAAAAATGTAATCCCCAATTTATTGAGCTGATACAAATATTTGACAGGATAACAGGATATACAAGATTTTCTTGTTCCCAAGCCGGAGCTTGGGAACAAGAGAAAACTTGAAATTGGAAAGTAGAAATTTGAGAGAGATGAAGCAAGTTTATGAGTTGGATGTTTACGAACCGGCAGAAGCGTTATCAGATATAACCTGGCACGACTTTGGTAGGTGGAACAAAATCGAATGTGTTCATCAACAGTACAAAAGCATTAAGGTCCAATTTCCAATTTCTAATTTCTAATTTCAAGAGTCATACGATATGATTAATTTCTGGATAAAATTAACAAGACGTGAGAGATATTACTTATCTGCCGGTCTTGTCCTGGTCATTGCGTTTGTTATCCTTCAATTTGCCCTGTTCCCCTTCCTGAGGGCAAAAGAGATGACCACACACTCCATTCAGACACAGGAAAAGATACTGAAAGAGATCCTCAGCCTCAGCTCGGAATATGGCGCATTAAAAGGAAATTCGAGGGATATTCAAAGAGTTCTTGCCGACAGACCCAAGGCCTTTACGCTTTTTTCGTTTCTGGAAAAGCAGGCCGGAAGGGCCGGAGTAAAGACCAATATAAAATACATGAAACCCTCTGCTTCCACTGCAGACAAGGGTCCTTATAAAGAATCATCGGTGGAGATAAAGCTGGAAAAGATCACATTGAAACAGCTTGTCGAGTATCTGCATCTCGTCGAATCGCCCGAAGATGTAGTTATGATTAAGAGAATCTCAATAAAACAGAGCAAGGGCAGCCCGGAATACCTGACCACTTTGATGCAGGTGGTAACTTATAGATGAAAGCAAAAAAATGGATTGCATACACGATATACACCATCCTGATTCTGATGGTTTTTCTTTATCTCTGCTTCCCCTCCGGCAAATTCGTGAAATATATTGAAACGGCGGTCACTGCCGGGAACCCCGATATTATCCTCTCGATCGATTCCGCAAGGCCCGGTTTCCCGCCCGGAATAAGGTTCCATAATATTGTGGCCGGTTTTAAGGATAAACCGGATTCAACCATCGAGGCAGATCTCCTGACAGTGAGACCTGGTCTCTTAACCCTGCTTACAGGGAAACGGCTTTTGTTGTTGAATGCGGATGCTTATGAAGGAAATATAGAGGCAACTGCAGGCTTTGCAAAGACCTTTTCAACCGGCGGCCCCATTAAGATAAATGCTGAGTTTTCCGACGTCGATATCGGGAAGTGTTCTTATCTGAAAGAAGTATGCGGTCGCCGGATTGCCGGCAGGCTCGAAGGATCTTTTGCCTACGACGGCAAATATAGAGAGCTTATGGCCGGGGCGGGCAGCGCAGAGTTCACACTCCTCGACGGCAGCATCCAGCTCTTGAAAAAGATATTCGGTTTTGACAAACTGGTCTTTGACAGTATGAAGGCAGATCTGATCCTGAAAAACCGGACTCTTAAGATTAATGGACTTAATCTAACGGGAAAAGAATTAAACGGCGATTTTAAAGGGAACATTTTTCTTGATGATGATATCGGCCGGAGCAGGCTCGACGTGAAGGGTAAAGTAAAGATTCCCGCTTTGAACAAAAGGCTTTCAATTGTCATGACCGGAACCATTGCCGATCCGACAGCGAGGATTAGATAACATTATTATGACCGAATACCGCCCGATATTTATCCTTCTGTCTATAACCATCCTGACATATCTGTCCGTAGATATATTTTACAAAGTGATCGACGCAAGGCTTGCCGAGGTCACCCCCCGGAGGGTAATTGTCGAAAAAGCCGCTGTCCGCAATATCTCAGGGAAGTCGGCTCTGACCTCTTACAGTATAATCTCAAAAAGGAACCTGTTCGGGTCGACCGACAGGGCAGGCAAAGAGGCGCAGATCGATGTCGATGAGTTAGAGCCGACAAAACTCGAACTTGCCCTTCTTGGAACGGTCGCAGGTAATAGGGGGCTTGATTTTGCCGTCATCGAGGAGACGGATAAGAAAAAACAGGGGCTTTTCAGGATTGGGGATACAGTCGCCGGAGCCACCGTTGTAAAGATCATGCGGCGCATGGTTATCCTGAGGGTGGGAGATGGAGATGAAGTATTGAAGATGAAAGAAGACGAGACGGGCAAAAAAGATAACGGGAGAAAGGTCGGAGGCCCGGAAAACACGCTGACGGTCAAGAGGGCTGATATTGATAATGCCTTCAAAAACATGAGCAAAACGCTTGCAGGGGTTCGGGTAAGACCTCACTTTTCTTCGGGAAAACCGGATGGATTTATGGTAAACAGGATAAAAAAGGGGAGCATTTTTCAGGATATAGGTCTGAAAAACGGGGACATTATACAGGAGGTGAACGGCCGCCCCCTAAGAAGCGCAGATGAAATGCTTGGGTTGTACAAGGAGTTGCAAACCGGTTCTGAGATGACCGTCAACATCAAAAGAAGGGGAAGACAGGAAAGCATGAAATACGTCTTCAAGTAAGGGTTCACAGGTTCAGTGTTCGAGAATGAACATCGAACGTCCAACATCGAATGTTGAATGGGGGTAACTACTCAGGTTGTCAGGTTCAAGATTAAAAGAGTTCCAATCAAATCAATTCTGTAACTTCCTTCAACCCTTGAACCCTGAACCCTGAACCGTGAACCTGAGTAGTTACTGTTTTTCATTCGATTTTAGAATAATTTGAGGAGCGGAACGACATCATTATTCGACGTTCGACGTTCAATGTTCGATGTTGAATGTTCATCTTTGCTTTCCCGTTCTCACGCTGGAGCATTGGAACGAGAAAGAAACCATGCCCCGATTTCTGAACCCTGAACCGTATCAGCTCAATAAATCAGGGTAGGGGAGGTTTTAACCTCCCAATGTGGGCGACTAAAGTCGCCCCTACCCCTATTTATTGAGCTATTACCCTGAACCCTATGTATACATCCTATTTCGGTCTGAGAGAAAATCCGTTTAATTTAACGCCTGATCCCAGGTATCTCTTTCTGAGTCCGCAGCACAGTGAAGCGCTTAACCATCTTATTTACGGGATAAACGAGAAGAAGGGCTTTATTATGATTACCGGGGGGATTGGAACCGGCAAGACCACTATCTGCAGGTCACTTCTTTCCACCCTGGATCAATCGGTTGTCAGCGCCCTGATCTTTAATCCCTCCATCTCAGAGATTGAGCTTCTGGCGATTATCAATCAGGAATTCAAAATTAAATCGAGAAGAGGACGACCGACAAAAAGGGGTTACGTTGATGCCCTGAATAAATTCCTTCTGAAGAACTTTGCTGCCGGTAGGAATGCGGTTTTGCTGATCGATGAGGCGCAAAATCTCTCCCTCAATGTTCTGGAACAAATCCGGATGCTTTCAAACCTTGAAACCGAAACGGAAAAGCTGCTCCAGATAGTGCTCCTCGGTCAACCGGAACTGCGGGAACTTTTAGCATCACCATCATTAAAGCAATTGAGTGAGAGGATTACCGTAAGGTATAATCTCAAACCCCTTGATCGGAAAGATATACAGAATTATATAGAACACAGACTGACAGTGGCCGGTGAAAATAGTGGAAGGTTAAAATTTTCAAATGGGGCATGCAAAACTATCTATGAATACTCAAAGGGAATCCCGCGGCGCATCAACGCCATGGGAATGACAACCGAAAATTGACCACCTGTGCTAACCCAAAATTGACCACCCTGAGCAGTGGTTATAATTATGAATGATTAAGGAAAATCATCCAGACTTTCCTTATTGTCATCAGCAGGTGAAACGTAGGGAGCCCGT